>JAJYTJ010000170.1 GCA_021793115.1 Actinomycetes bacterium
GCCCGCCGGGTCCCACCCGCGCGCACGGCGCGCGGCCGGCGTCGACGGCGCGGGCACGACGAGCACGGGGCGCGGCCCGGCGAGCACGGCACCCGCCTCGTCGACCGCCGCGCTGGCCGCGCGCCGGACGGCCGCGCCGAGCACGGGCGTGAGATCGGCGCGGCCGTGGTCCTTCCACGCGCTCACGGCGCGGCGCACCGGTCCCGTGAAGTCGGCGACCGCCCAGACCGGCAGCAGCGACCGCCCGTCGAGGACGTCCAGCCGTCCGGCCTGCGCGTCGGCGCGCCACGTCGGGCCGGCGAGCGCCCGCGCGCACCGGTCGCACCACGGCACGTCGTCGGCGCCGCACCCCGCGCAACCGACGGGCAGCAGCAGGCCGAGCAGGTCATGCCCCGCCAGCCGCCACCACGCCTCGCCCACGTGGCCACCCTTGCCGTGGCACGCGCGGCGGGCGACGTGGGCGCCGCGAGCGGTGGCGCCGGGAGCGGTACGGCGGGTTGTGGACGGCTCAGCCCGGGTACGAGGGGTCGCGCACGCCGGTGACGCCCGGCACCTGGGTCCACGTCGGCCCGCTGTAGACGAGCAGACGGCCGTCGCTCGTCGCGACGAGCAGGCTGCGCTCCGTGCGGCCACCCGCGAGCGCGACCCCGCCCGCGACGTCCGGGAGAGCCTTGCTCGGCCCGCCCAGCGGGACCTCCCACACGGTCGCCGAGCCGGCGTTGCGGGCCAGCACGGCGATCTGGTCGTCGTCGTACCAGACCACGCGGTCCGCGGCGGTCAGCGCGGCCGCGACGCGCTGCGTGGTGTCCGACAGCTGCTGCGGGCCACCGCGGTCGTCGCGCGCCACGCCGGCGACGTCCACCGACACGCCGTCCTGACCGGTGGAGACGACGGCGATCCTCGTGCCGTCGCGCGAGACCCGCACGGCCGTCACCTGCCGGTCGGACAGCCACTTCGGCGTGAGGGCGACGGTCGGGTCGTGCCCGTCGACGGCGTAGACGGTCCCGCCGCTGGCGCTCCAGACCCAGCCGAACCGGTCCGCCGAGGGGGCGACGAGGTTGGGTTGCCGCAGCAGCGTCTGCGCCGCCTGCCCGGTGGTCGGCACGGTCGCCAGCTCGTTCGGCCCGCGCAGGAACGCCCGCACCGCGCCGCTCTCGGACCGCGCCGGACTCCGCGCGTCGAGCCCGGTGAGCGCCGCGACGCCGGGCACGGGCGTCAGCTGGAGCTGGCTGCCGAGCGCCACGAGGCGGTCGCCCTCGGCGCCCGAGGCGATCATCTCGGCGCCGCCGGACAGCGGGGTCTGCCCGATGGTCGACAGCTGCTTGGTGCCCTGCAGCTGCGGCCCGTCGAGGCCGGCCTGCACCACCACCGTGCGCACCTGCGCCACCTGCTGGACGAGCGTCTCCTGGATCTGGGCGACGAGCAGGTCCGGGTTCGCGGTCTGCACGGTCGCCGCGGGCGACAGCACCACGTCGGCCTGGCCGTCCTCGGTGACCTTGACCGCGTCGGGCGACAGCACGACGCCCTGCGGCACCTCGGTGCGCACCGCGTCGCGCAGCCACGGCGACGGGCCGGCGACGAGCCCCTTGACCATGGACGTCGCGAGGTTGACGGCCGGGTACCAGCGGGGATCGGGCACCAGGTACTGCTCGTCGGGCGTGAGGAAGTACAGCGAGACGCGCCGGAACTGGTCCAGGAACTGCCGCGACGTGAGGATCAGGCCGTCCGGCGCGTCCTTGATGCGCCACTGCCCGGCGGTGTCCTGGACCATCCCGAACGTCACGGTCTCCGGCGCCCCGCGCGCCGTCTCGGAGTAGACGCCGTCGGAGTCCACCTTGGCCACCACCGAGGCCTCGATCGTCACCTGCGTGTCGCTCGGCTGGGAGGGCGTGAAGCCGTCCACGACGAGGACGCCGCCGAGCGGGTTCCAGTTGGCCGCGGCGTCGCCGTAGAGGTACTTGCGCGCCACCGTGAAGTCGAGGCCGTTGGACACGCCCGCCGCGCCCGCGGTGAGGTAGTCCTCGACGATCTGCTCCGGCTGCGAGCCCGGCTGCGGTCCCACCGCCAGCACGACGGCCGGGTTCGGCTCGGCGACCTGCCCCGACCCGCCCTGCTCGACCGGGCCCGAGGTGGGGATGCGGGCGCACGCGCCCAGCGCCAGGCCGGCGACGGCCAGCAGGGCCGCGAGGCGAACGGTGCGGGCCATCACGGCACCTCCTGCCGGTCGACGTCGAACGGACCCGTCCACTCCGGCAGCGCGGCCGGGTCGGTACGCGAGACTCCCACCAGGGGCGACGCACTCGATGGCGCCTCGGGCGGCGGCACCAGCTCCAGCGGTGACGCCGTGAGGGTCATGCCCGCGCGGCGCGGCAGCGTGAGCCGGAAGCTGGCCCCCTGCCCCGGCCGGCCCCACGCCTCGAGCCACCCGCCGTGCAGGTGCGCGTCCTCGAGCGAGATCGCCAGCCCCAGGCCGGTGCCGCCCGTGGTGCGCGCCCGCGCCGGGTCGGCCCGCCAGAAGCGGTCGAACACGTGCGCCACCTCGTCCGGCGTCATGCCGATGCCGTGGTCGCGCACGACGACGGCGACGGCCTTGGCGTCGGCCGCGACCCGCACCTCCACCGGCGTGCCCTCGGCGTGCTCGATGGCGTTGACCAGAAGGTTGCGCACCACGCGCTCGACCCGCCGCGGGTCGATGTCCGCCACGGCGCGCTCGGCCGGCAGGTCCACCTGCAGCCAGGAGCCCTTGCGGACCGCGAGCGTCAGCACGTTGTCGACCGTGCGCAGCACCACCTCGCGCACGTCACGTCCCTCGGCGTCGAGCACGGCCGCGCCCGCGTCGTACCGGCTGATCTCCAGCAGGTCGGCCAGCAGGTCCTCGAACCGGTCGAGCTGCGTGCTCAGCAGCTCGGCGGACCGCTTGGTCGCCGGGTCGAACGACTCGCGGGCCGCGTAGATCATCTCGCCGGCCATCCGGACGGTCGTCAGGGGCGTGCGCAGCTCGTGCGAGACGTCCGAGACGAACCGGCGCTGCAGCGCCGACAGCTCCTCCAGGCGGTGGATCTGGTCCTGCAGCGAGGCGGCCATGCCGTTGAACGAGCGAGCCAGCGTCGCCATCTCGTCCTCGCCGTGCTCGGGCATGCGCTCGGTGAGGTGGCCGTCCGCGAGCCGCTCGGCCACCTCCGCGGCCCGCCGCACGGGCCGGACGGTCTGGCGCGTCACGAGCCACGTGGTCGAGGCCAGCAGCAGGACGAGCGCGCCGGCGGCCAGCGCCAGCGTGCCGAGCAGGAAGTTCAGGCGCCGCTGCTCGGCGTCCAGCGGGTAGAGGAAGTACATCTGGTAGGCGCCGACGACCGGCACGGTCACCTGCTGGCCGACGATGATCGCGGGCGTCACCTGGTGCGTCGTCGGGTTCACGACGGCGACCGACTGCCAGTGCTGCTTGTTGTCCGCCACCGCCGCACGCAGGCCGTCGCTGATGAGCGGGACGAGCGTGGGGTCCGTCGCGGTGTTGCCCACCTGGACGGGCGCGGGCTGCCCGGGGGCCGGCTGCGCCGGCGCGCGCAGCATGAACACCTCCGGGCTGCTGGGGCCCCCGGTGCTCTCCTCGGTGGTGACGCCGCGCAGCAGGACGAACACCTCGGCCGCGGTCTGGGCGGTGGACGCGCTGAGGGTCTGCTGCGCCTGCTGCGAGGCGCGGAAGCTCTCGAGCAGCACCTGGTCACGCCGCTCGTCGAACAGCCCGGCCGCCGTGCGCTGCCCGACGTAGACGAAGACGAGCGCGAGCGCCGTCAGGCCGATGAGCAGCGTCGACGTCAGCACGCGCACCTGCAGCGACTGCCGCCACCAGTGCACGCCCGCCCGCAGCCGCCGCAGCCACCGGGACCGCAGCAGCCGCCACACGCTCGCCCACCGCGGCCGGCCGCGGCGCCCACCGGCGGTCACGACGTCGTCGCGCCCGCCTTGTAGCCGACCCCGCGCACGGTCACGACGATCTCCGGCTTCTCCGGGTCGTGCTCGATCTTCGAGCGCAGGCGCTGCACGTGGACGTTGACCAGCCGGGTGTCGGCCGCGTGGCGGTAGCCCCAGACCTTCTCCAGCAGCACCTCGCGCGTGAACACCTGCCACGGCTTGCGCGCGAGCGCCACGAGCAGGTCGAACTCCAGCGGCGTGAGCGAGATCTGCTCGCCGTCGCGCGACACGCGGTGCCCCGGGACGTCGATCGTCAGGTCGCCGATGGCCAGGTGCTCCGGCGCGGGCTCGTCGGACCGCCGCAACCGCGCGCGCACGCGCGCGACGAGCTCCTTCGGCTTGAAGGGCTTGGAGATGTAGTCGTCGGCCCCGGCCTCCAGGCCGAGCACCACGTCCACGGTGTCGCTCTTGGCCGTGAGCATGACGATGGGGACGCCCGACTCCGCCCGGATGAGCCGGCAGACCTCGTAGCCGTCCTTGCCGGGCAGCATGAGGTCGAGCAGCACGAGGTCGGGCTGGGCCGAGCGGAAGATGCCGATGGCGCTGTCGCCGTCCTCGCAGAAGACCGGCTCGAACCCCTCCGAGCGCAGCACGATCCCGATCATCTCCGCCAGCGCGGTGTCGTCGTCGACCACCAGCACACGACCCTTCATGCGCGGCATTCTCGCACCCGGTCCGGTGCCGGACGGCGGATCCGCAGGTGGATCGCCCGGCGTCCGCCCGGACCGCCCCCGGGCGGGCGTCGCGGCGTGGCACGATGGCCGCCGGGGCGCGCACGGGCCGCGGCCCGGGAGGGACGGGCATGACCAACCCCGCGGACCGGCCGCCCAGCTGGGCGGCGCCCGGCGGGTCCGGCGACCAGCCGGCCGACGAGCCGCAGCCGCCCGCTCCCCCGACCGGGTGGGGCACCCCCGCCGTGCCGCCTGCCGGGCAGCGGGGAGCGCCCGCGGCGCCGCCCGCCGGCCCGTGGGACCAGCCCCCGGCACCGCCCGCGGGCCAGTGGGGCACTCCCCAGGTCCCGCCCACGTGGACCGGCGCCGGGCCGCAGCAAGCGCCCGCCCCCGCCTACGGCGGCTACCCCGCGTACCCCGCCGGGCCGCAGGCATGGGCCCCGCCGGTGCTGCAGCCCGGCATCATCCCGCTGCGGCCGCTGTCGCTCGGCGAGATCCTCGACGGCGGCGTGCGGGCCATCCGCGCGAACCCGTCGGTGATGTTCGGCCTGTCGTCGGTGGCCGTCGCGATCGCGGTGCTGCTCTCGGCGGTGCTCACCTACTACGTCTCGGGGTTCCTCACCACCCCGATCGACTCCCTCTTCGGCTCGACCACCGCGACGCTGTCCCCCACGCAGGCCGGTCAGCTCAACGGCGACCTCTCGTACACCTTCGGCACGCTCGTCACGCGGCCCATCACGGCCCTGGTCACCACGATCCTCACCGGCCTGCTCGTCGTCGCCGTCAGCCGATCGGTGCTGGGCCGCCCCATCACGGTGCGCGAGGTGCTGCGGTCCGGGCGCGTGTGGTGGGTGGTCGGGTTCTCGCTGCTGTCGGGCGTCGCCGTCGTGGCGGTCGGCGCACTCCTCGTGGGGATCGTCGTCGCGCTCGCCGCGAGCCACCAGACGGGAGCCGCGGTGGGCGTCGGGCTCGTCGCGCTGCTCGGCTACCTCGTCGCGGCCGTGTGGTTCAGCACGCGCACGCTGCTGGTCACGCCCGCGCTCATGCTCGAGGGCAAGGGTTTCTGGTCCACGGTCGCGCGCGCGTGGCGCCTCACGCGCGGCAGCTTCTGGCGGCTGTTCGGCATCTGGCTGCTCGTCGCCATCATCATGGGCGTCCTCGAGCAGATCGTCGTCCTGCCCTTCAGCATCGTCGCCAGCCTGACGTCGTCCGGCCAGATCGTCTCGGCCGCGTCGCTGGCCATCACCTCGGTGGGGCAGGTGATCGCCCTGACGGCGACGACCACGTACACCTCGGCCGTGGTCGCGCTGCTCTACATCGACGTGCGCATGCGACGCGAAGGCCTGGACATCGAGCTCAGCCGCGCGGCCACCGCCGACGCGGCGGCCACTGTCCGCTAGGCCGCCCGTGCTCCTCCAGCCCCCCGTCACGCCCGACGCACCGACCGCGCGGCGGTGGGCGGTGCAGGAGCTCACCGACCCGGCCTACCACCGGTCGGAGAGCCTGCTGGTGCGCCTGCTGCGCTGGATCCTGCAGCAGTTCCAGGGCCTGCCGTCGCTCGGCATGCCGCCGGGCCTGGCGGCCCTGCTCGTGGTCGGCGTGCTGGCGGTCGTGGTGCTGGTCGCGCTGTGGATCGCCGGCCCGGTGCAGCGCTCGCGGCGGGCCGCCGGCGAGCGGCAGGTGCTCGGGCACGACGACCGCCGGACCGCCGCCCAGCTGCGGGCCGCCGCCGACCGCGCGGCCGCCGCCGGGGACTGGTCGCTGGCCGTCGCCGAGCGGTTCCGGGCGGTGGTGCGGGGCCTGGAGGAGCGCGCCGTGCTCGACGAGCGGCCGGGCCGCACCGCGCTCGAGGTGTCGGCCGAGGCCGGGCGGGTGCTGCCGGTCGCCGCGGCCCCGCTCGCGCGCGGCGCCGAGCTGTTCGACGACGTCGTCTACGGCGAGCGCACCGCGGACCCCGGGGACGACGAGACCATGCGCGCGGTGGACCGGCAGGCGGGCGCCGCCCGCCGGGAGCGGGTGCCCGCGTGAGCGCGGCCGCCGTCGTCGTCGGCGACGGCACCACGACGCGCGGGCGGGCGGTGCGGCGGTGGCGGCGCTCCCGGCCGGTGCTCGTCGTGCTCGGGGTGCTGCTGACCGGCGCGCTCCTGGCGATCCTGCCGGCGCCGCGCAGCTCGGCCACGCCGCTGGCGCCGGACAACGCGGGCACCACGGGTGCGCGGGCGCTGGCCCAGATCCTCGGGCGCCACGGCGTCACCGTGACGTACGTGCGCACGGTCGCCGACGCCGAGCGTGCCGCGGCGGGCGGCGGCACCCTGCTCGTCATCGACGACTTCGCGCTGACGCCGCAGGACGCCCGGCGGCTGGCCGCGGTGGACGCCGACCTCGTGCTGGTCGCGGCGACGTCGTACCTCGACGAGCTGGCGCCCGGCGTCGGCCTCGGCTACGGCGGCGGCTCCGTCGCCACCCCGCGCAGCGCCTCCTGCCCGGACGCGGACGCGGAGGCGGCGGGCACGATCACCGCCACCGGCGCCCTCACCGCCGTGGGCCCCGGCGTGGTGACGTGCTTCCCCGCGGCGGGCGCACCGCAGGGCGGCGGCGCCTACGCCGTGACCACGAACGCCGCCGGGCACCGCGTCACCGTGCTGACGGACGCGACGCCCCTCACCAACGGCGCGCTGGCCTCCGCCGGCAACGCCGCCCTGACGATCCGGATGCTCGGGCGCCACGACCACCTCACGTGGCTGCTGCCCGCCGTGTCCGTGGACGCCGGTGGCGGCGGCGGCGGTGGCGGTGGCGGTGGCGGCCCGACGCTCGGCGCGCTGGTGCCGCCGTGGCTCGGCGTGCTGGGCCTCCAGGCGCTCGTCGTGGCGCTGGCGCTGGCGCTGTGGCGCGGGCGGCGGATGGGGCCCGTGGTGGCCGAGCGGCTGCCCGTGGTGGTGCCCGCCGCGGAGACGACACGCGGCCGTGGCCGGCTGTACCGGCGCGGCCGCTCCTACGGGCACGCCGCGGCGGCCCTGCGCGCCGGGGCCGCGACGCGCCTGGCGGCCCGCCTCGGGCTGCCGCGCTCGTCGGACGCGCCCGCGACGATCGACGCGGTCGCCCGCGCGTCGGGCACCGCACCCGACGAGGTGGCGCGGCTGCTGTACGGCCCGGCACCCCGTGACGACCGAGAGCTGGCCACCCTGGCCGACGAGCTGGACATCCTGGAGAGCGAGGTCAACCGACCGTGAGCGACGACGTTCCTGGCTACGGCCAGCCGCAGGCAGGCGGCGACCCGACGCCGCCCAGCTGGCCGCAGGCCG
>JAJYTJ010000171.1:0-7530 GCA_021793115.1 Actinomycetes bacterium
CCGGGTGCTGCCGCCGCTGCGCCTCGGCCCCCTCACCGTGGACGTCCCCGTGGTGCTGGCGCCCATGGCCGGTGTGACGAACGCCCCGTTCCGGCGGCTGTGCCGCGAGTCCGGGGCGGGCCTCTACGTGGCCGAGATGACCACGTCGCGCGCGCTCGTCGAGCGCAACCCCGAGGCGCTGCACATCACGTCGTTCGCGGACAACGAGCGGCCGCGTTCCGTGCAGCTGTACGGCGTGGACCCGGCGACGGTGGGCGCCGCCGTGCGGATGATCGTCACCGAGGACCGCGCCGACCACGTCGACCTCAACTTCGGCTGCCCGGTGCCCAAGGTGACGCGCCGCGGTGGCGGGTCGGCCTTGCCGTGGAAGACCGAGCTGTACCGCGCCATCGTGGCCGCCGCGGTGCGCGAGGCCGCGCCCTACGGCGTGCCCGTCACCGTGAAGCTGCGCAAGGGGATCGACGACGAGCACCTGACCTACCTCGACGCGGGCCGGATCGCGCGGGACCTCGGCGTGGCCGCGGTGGCGCTGCACGCGCGCACCACCGCCGACTACTACTCGGGGACGGCGGACTGGCCGGCGATCGCGCGTCTGAAGGAGGCGCTCCCGGACACCCCGGTGCTGGGCAACGGCGACATCTGGTCGGCCGAGGACGCGCTGGCGATGGTGGAGCAGACGGGGTGCGACGGGGTCGTCGTCGGGCGCGGCTGCCAGGGGCGGCCGTGGCTGTTCGCTGACCTGGCCGCGGCGTTCACCGGATCGCCGGCACGCGTGCGTCCCACGCTCGGGCAGGTCGCCGGGACGGTCCGCCGGCACGCCGAGCTCATGGCGCGGTACGACGACGACGAGGGCAAGGCCTGCCGCGAGATGCGCAAGCACATGGCGTGGTACTTCAAGGGCTACGTCGTGGGCGGGGACCTGCGGGTGCGGCTGGCCATGGTGTCGTCGCTCGCGGAGCTCGACGACCTCCTGGGTGGGCTCGACCCCGAGCAGCCGTACCCCGGCGTGGCCGCCGAGGGGCAGCGCGGGCGGGCCGGGTCGCCGAAGAGGCCGCACGTGCCGTACGGGTGGCTGGAGGACCGGGCGCTGTCCGACGAGTTCCGCGCGGGGCTGCGCGAGGCGGAGCTGTCGGTCTCCGGCGGCTGAGGGGCGCGGCTCGGACGCCGCGGTGCGGCGCGGTCAGCCGATCGCGGCGCGCCAGGAGTCGGCGACGATGGGACCGTGACGTGCGCCGAGGGCCCTCCGCCGGCCCGTCGACCGCGGCCGCCCGCTGGGCCTCGTCCTCGAACGGTCGCGGGAGGTGCTGCTCGGTGCTCATCACGCCTCCGGACGTCACGGCGCGCCCCTCGGACCTGCCACGAGGCATCGAACCGGTCGATCCGCTGCCTCATGGTGGGAATTCGCGTCCGAGTTCGGCTGTCCGGCACGAACCGGCGGCGGCCGGTGGCTCCTTTCGGGTGATGGTGCAGGTCAGACACCGATCTGTTCTTGCGCGCGGTGCCTCGTCGGGCGTAGGGTTCGAACAAACGTTCGACGATGGTGCAGGGGGTGCGCGGCGATGACGGATACCTCGTCGGGCACCGTCGTGCCTCCGGAGGTGGCGGCGTGGGTCGCCGCCGGGCGGGTGGCGCTGGCCACCGGGGCGCGCGCGGACGAGTGGGATGCCGCGGTGCGTCGGGCCGTGCTGGCCGAGATCGACCGGGTCGAGCGGCTGGCCATGTCGCTGCGGGCCGTGCTCGTGACGGCAGAGCGGGCGGCAGGAACGTGGGCGCTGCGGGGGGACCGGGACCTGGCGGGGTTCCTCGGTCGGGAGTCGCACCAGGGGCGCGGCGCCGGGTTCGCGGCGGTGGGACAGGCCGAGACGTTGAGCGCCATGCCCGCGGTGGCGCAGGCACTCGTCGACGGTCCGGTGACGCCCCGCCACCTGCAGGAGATCACGCGCGCCGCGGCCGCCTCCCCGCGGCTGGCCGAGGAGCTGGCGAGCGCGCAGGCGCAGGCCAAGGTCCTGGAGCTGGCGAGGCGGTTCGACGCGCCGGACTTCGGGCGACGGCTGAAGGCGATGAGCACCTCGCTGGATCCCATGACGCGCCAGCGGCAGCACGACGAGCAGCGCGCGGCGCGGTTCCTGCTCGTCTCGCACACGCCGGGCGGTGCCCTCATCAAGGGCGCGCTCGACTCGGTGGCCGGGTACAAGGTGCAGAAGATGCTCGACGCGTTCAGCCCGCGTCCCGCGGCCGACGACAACCGCAGCCGCGAGCAGCGGCAGGCGGACGCGCTCATGGTCGCGGTCGAGCGCGCGCTCGCGGACGGGACCACGACGCCGGGTGCGCACGCGCCGGTGGAGGCCATCGTCACGCTCACGGAGGACACGTGGTCGGCGCTGCGCCGACCACGCGCGGCCACCGCGGCCACCGCCGGCTCGGCCGACGATCTCGTGTCGGCGCTGGAGGGTACGGATCCGGTGCTGGACGAGACGCGGCAACCCTGGCCGGCCTCGGAGATCGGGCGGGCGCTCTGCGACTGCGCGCTGACGCGCGCGGTGGTCGACGCCTTCGGGCAGGTGCTGGACCTGGGGCGGGGCGAGCGGCTGTTCCAGCGTCGGCACTGGCTGGCTCTGCTGGCCGCCGGGGTCACGACCTGCGCCTGGCCTGGCTGCGGGATGCCCCTGCGCTCCACCGAGCTGCACCACCTGGCATGGTGGGACCGCGACGGCGGCCGCACCAGCCTGGCCAACTGTGCCCCCTACTGCTCCTTCCACCACCACGAGATCCATCGGCAAGACGTGACGGTGACCCGTCGGCGCGACGGATCGCTCGAGCACCTCCACCGAGACGGCCGGCTCATCGGCACCGGCCCCGGGGGCCCCGTGCCGCGGTCGGCCAGGGCAGGCGGACCCAGCCGACCGCCGGATGTCCCGGGCGCTCCGCACGGTCACCGCCCGGCGAGCGACGGTCCACCGCAGGGCGCGCCAGTGTCCGGCCCGCCACGCGGTGGCCCATCCCGCGGTGGCACATCACGTGCTGACCGCTCACGTGCTGACCGCTCACGTGCTGACCGCTCACGTGCTGACCGCTCACGTGCTGACCGCTCACGTGCTGACCGCTCACGTGCTGATCCCGTCGAGCCGCCGGACGACCTGCTCGGCTTGCTGCCCGCCCGAGCGGCTCAGCCCGGTTGATCGGCTGGGCTACCTGGTGAACCAGACGGTCGACTCGCCGGGGACGGTCGCCTCGTCGGGGACCTCCGCCGAGGCGAGCAGCACGCGCGCACCCTCGGGTGCGGGCACCGGAGCCGTACCGAGGTTGGCCACCACGACGACCTCGCGCACCGCGCAAGCGAGGACGTCGGTGCCGTACGAGGCGGCCGCGTCCTGCGGCGCGTCCCCGGCCGGGCCGGCGAGCCACGTGAGGCCGCCCGTGCCGAGGTCGTGCTCGCGGCGCAGGCGGAGCGCCGCGCGGTACAGCTCGTACGTCGAGCCGGGCACGCCGCGCTGACGGTCGAGCGCGAGCTCGGCGAACTCGGGCGGCTGCGGCAGCCACGTGGCGCCGGTGGGGGAGAAACCCATGGCGGGCTCGTCGGCGGTCCATGGCAGCGGCACGCGGCAGCCGTCACGGCCGAGCTCCTCGCCCTGCGTCCGCCGGTAGGTCGGGTCCTGGCGCAGCTCGTCGTCCAGCGACGTGTGCTCCGGCAGGCCGAGCTCCTCACCCTGGTAGAGGTAGGCGGATCCCGGCAGCGCGAGCGTGAGGAGCGTCGCCGCACGTGCCCGCCGCAGACCGGCGACGGCGTCGGGCTGCTCGTCGTGCGCACCGATGCCGTTGGGACGGCTGGTGGGGTCCGTCAGGCCGAGGCGGGACGCGTGCCGAACGACGTCGTGGTTCGACAGCACCCACGTGGTCGGCGCGCCGACCACGTCGTTCGCCGCGTACGACGCCGTGATGACGCGCCGCAGCATCTCGGGATCCCAGCCGGCGGTGAGGAAGGCGAAGTTGAACGCCTGGTGCATCTCGTCGTGCCGCACGTAGCGTGCCAGTCGCGAGAGCGGCTCCACCCAGGCCTCGGCGACCATGGCGCGTTCGCCGGCGTACTCGTCGAGCACCCGCCGCCACGCCCGGTAGACCTCGTGCACGCCGTCCTGGTCCCACGCCGGGCCGCGCGCGCCGGACCCCGTCAGGGGTTCCTCGCCGCCGTCCGGCCCCGCGGCGTCGAGGGCAGCGCTTGCTGCCGGCGCGGCGCCGTCGTGCCGGGCCTCGTCGGCCGTGGTGGTCCCGGCGGCGGTCGTGAGGTCAGCGGCGTCCGGCAGGCCGGCCGCCTTGACGAGCCCGTGCGCCACGTCGACACGGAACCCGTCGACGCCGCGGTCGAGCCAGAACCGCAGCACCGACTCGAACTCGGCGCGCACCTCGGGGTTGGTCCAGTCGAGGTCCGGCTGACGCGCGTCGAAGAGGTGCAGGTACCACTGTCCGGGCGTGCCGTCCGGGTTCGTCGTGCGTTCCCAGGCGGAGCCGCCGAACGTGGACCGCCAGTTGTTCGGCGGCCGTGACCCGTCCGGGCCCCGGCCGTCGCGGAACAGGTACCGGGCCCGCTCCGGGGAGCCCGGGGCGGCGGCGAGCGCCGCCCGGAACCAGACGTGCTCGTCCGAGGTGTGGTTCGGCACGAGGTCGACGATGACGCGCAGCCCGAGCTCATGAGCCCGCGCGGCCAGCGCGTCGAAGTCCGCGAGGTCGCCGAACAGCGGGTCGACCGCGCGGTAGTCGGCCACGTCGTAGCCGGCGTCGGCCTGGGGGGACCGGTAGAACGGCGACAGCCAGAGGGCGTCCACGCCCAGCTCGGCGAGGTGCGGCAGGTGCGCCGTGATGCCGGGGAGGTCGCCGATGCCGTCGCCCGAGGCGTCGGCGAACGAGCGCGGATACACCTGGTAGATGACGGCGTGACGCCACCAGGGCTCGTCGGGCGCGCCGGCGCGGTGGACGGGCGTCATCACGATGGCAGGGGTGGGCTGCGGGCTGGGCATCAGAACCTCTCGGAGGGGTCAGGCGACGTCGAGCGACGCCAGGGGCGCCGTCTGGGTCGAGTTCCGCACGACGAGCTCGGGGTGGAACAGCATCTCGGCGCGGGACACCGGCGCGCCCTGGATCTCCGCCACCAGGGCGTCCACGGCGGCTCGGCCGAGGGCCGTCACGGGCTGGCGGACGGTGGTGAGCGGCGGTTCGGTGAACGCGATGAGGGGCGAGTCGTCGAAACCGATGACCGAGACGTCGTCGGGCACGCGCAGCCCGCGGGCGCGGGCGGCGCGGATCGCGCCGAGGGCCATGAGGTCCGAGCCGCAGACGATCGCGGTGTGCCCGGTGCCGAGCAGCTCGGTGGCGGCGGCCTGGCCGCCCTCGACCGTGAACAGCGTCGAGACGACGTGCCGCTCGGGCGCGTCGTCACCGAGCTGCTGCTGCAGCAACGCGCAGAACGCGTCGCGCTTGCGCAGCGCGGGGACGAACCGTGTCGGCCCGATGGCCAGGCCGATCGAGCGGTGGCCGAGCGACAGCAGGTGACGCACCGCCTGCTCCATCGCCTGGGCGTCGTCGGTCGACATCGCCGGCGCGTCCACGCCGACGGCGTACCCGTTGACCATGACGAAGGGGATGGTGCGGCTGCGCAGCCGGTGGTAGCGCTCCGTGCTCGCCGACGTGTCCGCGTGCAGGCCGGAGACGAACACGATGCCGGCGACGCCGTGCTCGAGGAGCATCTCGACGTACTGGTCCTCGGTGGTGCCCCCGGGGGACTGCGTGCACAGCAGGGGCGTGTACCCCCGGTCCGACAGCGCGCTCTCGATGACCTGCGCGAACGCGGGGAACACCGGGTTGCTCAGCTCCGGCACGACGAGCCCGACGAGGCCGGCCGGCCGCTCCCGGAGCCGCTCCGGACGCTCGTAGCCGAGCACGTCGAGCGCCGTGAGCACGGCTTGGCGCGCCTGTGGCGAGACGCCCGACTTGCCGTTGAGCACGCGCGAGACCGTCGCCGTGCTGACCCCGGCCTGGTCGGCGAGGTCGGTCAGCCGGGTGCGCCCGGACAGCGTCGTCACGAGACCTCCTCGTCCATACGTGCGGTGCGATCGTTGCACGGTGCGATGGCAGCGAGCTGAAGCCCGCTCAGCAACCGTGGCCTGAAAGTTACCGTAACGAGTTGCAGCGGGCCGCACAACTGGCTAGCGTCTCGCGCATCAAGCCAACGGCGGCGGTTCTCGTCGGTCGGTGGCAACCATCCCGCACGAGGGAGCAAGTCGATGCGACGGAGCATCCCGTCCCAGGTCGCCGTCAGGTGGTCCCGGGGCCAGTGCTCTGGCGTCAGCGACCGGCTACCCACCACCGCAGTCGGTGCGATCCGGACGGATCGCGAGCAGGTGGCAACGATGCACCGCCCCGACGGACGTGGCGATGCTCGGCCTGCTCGCGGCGAACGCCGCTCCGCATGCCTCACTACCGGACAAGGAGTGATCTCACGATGAAGGCTCGTCCAGCATTCACGGTCGTCGCCGTCGCCGCGGCACTGACCGTCACGATGAGTGCCTGCAGCAGCAGCAGCACCGGCACGGGTGGCGCCACGTCGGCCCCGCCGACGACGAGCGCCGCACCGACGGCGGTGACGCTGACGGTGTGGGGCCCGCAGGAGGACCAGGTCGACGCCACCTCGTGGCTGCCGAAGGAGGAGGCCGCGTTCGCGGCGGCACACCCCGAGTACACGATCACGTGGAAGAACTCCGTGGTCTCCGAGGGTGACGCCGGCAAGACCGTCAAGCAGGACCCGACGGCGGCGGCCGACGTCTACATGTTCGCCAACGACCAGCTCGGCACGCTCATCCAGGCGAACGCCATCGGCGTGCTGCCGCCGGACGTGGTCGCCCAGGTCAAGAAGCAGAACTCCGACGTCATGGTGACGTCCGTCACCGGCTCCGACGGCAAGATCTACGGCGTGCCCTACACGGCCAACACGTGGTTCCTGTACTACAACACCTCCAAGTTCACCGCGGACGACGTCAAGAACCTCGACACGATGATCGCCAAGGGCAAGGTCGCCTTCCCGATCGACAACTCCTGGTACCTGCCGTCGTTCTACGTCGGCAACGGCAGCACGCTGTTCGGCCCCAACGGCACCGACGAGAAGGCCGGCTTCGCGTTCACCGGCACCCAGGCCGCCGACGTGACGACCTACCTCACGTCGCTGGTGAAGAAGCCCAACTTCGTGGACGACGCCAACGGCGCCGGCCTCGCCGGCGTGCAGAACGGCACGATCGACGCCTACTTCTCGGGCTCGTGGGACGCAGCGGCGGTGAAGAAGGCGTTGGGCGCCAACTACGGCGCGGCGCAGCCGCCGACGTACACGCTCAACGGCTCGCCGGTGCAGATGAAGGCGTTCGCCGGGTCCAAGGCGGTGGCCTTCAACCCCAATGCCAAGAACCCGCAGGCCGCCGCCCTGTTCGCGGGATTCCTCGGGTCGACCGCGGCCCAGCAGGCGCACTACGACATGCGCGGCAAGATCGG
>JAJYTJ010000171.1:7540-7851 GCA_021793115.1 Actinomycetes bacterium
CGGCATCATCCCGTCGGACAAGTCGCTGGCGTCGTCGTCGAGCATCGCGGCCGACCCGGTCGCGGTGGCCCAGATGAACACGGTCGCCAACGCCTCCGTGCTGCAGCCCACCGTGCCGAAGATGGCGAACTTCTGGGACCCGACCGCGTCGTTCGGCAAGGCGATCCTGTCCGGTGACGTCACGGCCGCGAACGCCGCTGCCAAGACCGCGGCGTGGAACACGAGCCTGAACTCGTAGCTCGCACCGACCAGGTTCCGGGGTCGTGGCCCCATCGCCGCGACCCCGGAACCTGCCCTCGCTCTCGCACGAT
>JAJYTJ010000014.1:0-22966 GCA_021793115.1 Actinomycetes bacterium
CGCCGGCGGTGCACGTGCGCAGCGCTCACACGGTCGGGCGGTCGTGCCGGCAGCGGCGACTCGATGGGGCCGACCCTGACCGAACGGGGACTCCGCGTGGATCGCCACGCCGCCGGCCCCCGAGCGCCGAAAGGTCGTCGGGGGACTGGGAACCTCGGTGTCTCATGGGTCGGTCAAGGTCGCCCAGCGCGATGGCGTTCCGAACTGCGGCGTCGGGCGCGACGACGTTGCAGTCCGGAACTGCCAGGGGCTTGGCCTGGATGTCGTGGAGCTCATCCGCAGACCGGCGCCTGTTGGCGTCGCGCCGGGCGGTCCGTCCTAGCGGACGCTGTGGCTGCACGCGCGCACGCTCCCGAGCAACGTCCTGGCGACCGTCGGGGGCGGTGCGGCAATCTCCTCGCACGTGGGCGCCGCTTGGTGGGGCGACGCCGACGCGCTGGCCACCATGAGCCTCATCCGGTGGGGAACTTGTCGAGCGAAACTGACACCCCCTCGTCGCTGACCGTGACCGTCGCAATTCCGCCCGCGGAATCCGGCACACGGAACGAACCATCAACTTCGTGGATTGTGCCGAGCGATGCGTAGTAGGCGCGGAACGCGGCCGCGTCGGGCGAGACCGGATACTGCCGCGTTGCCATCGTCGTTGTGGGCTCGATTCCCGACTTCAGCTGCACCGCCAGGTCGTGCGGAACAGGTACGTACACCACTTGCGCAGGCGTCATCACGCCCACCACATCGGCGGACAGAAGGTAGCCATTCGAGCCCACGGAGGCGTCGGGGGCGACGCTGTACCCAAGGCCCTCGACAACGACGGACCAGGTGTCGCCGACGACACGCCCAGACGGATACGTGGCGGAAAGCTGGGCGAACAAGTCGCCTTTGGATTGGTCGGCCTTGAAGGCGTACTGCAGACCGGAAACGTACACACGCGAGTGAGCCACCTCGGCCTGGAAAGCGTGCGACTGGCCGGTCAGTCCGTTCGCCCACAGATCCACGTCGGCGCCACGGTGCCATCTCTGCACCACGAGCGACCCGAAGACCGCCAGGAAGACGAGACCGACCGCGATGGTGGAGCGGCCTGCCGCTCGCGCACGACCAACAAGCGCGATGCCGCCAACCACAAGAGCGAGGCCTGCGGCGCCAACAATGACCAACACAAGGACATCACGAACGTTCATTGCCCGCCTCCCTGCGGAACGACCCGTCGTCGCACTCGACGTCGATACCGAGTTCCGTCTAGCCGCGCACCTCCACGCTGTTGAACGTACCGAGTCCCGTGGCGGCAAACGCATCGCAGTCGATGTATCTCTGGCCCAGGTTCCAGCCATCGTATTCCGCGGCCAGGTGTGCCGTCCGCCCCCCTTGGTGCCATTAGGGTTGTATAAAATGCGTCCTGCGCGCGGTTCAGATTGACAGCCGACCGGTCATCCACCATTCCAGGTACACCATCACCGTTGGTGCGACCCACCTGCGGCTGTCATCTTCGTGGTCCCACACGTAGACCTCGCGGTTGGCTCGCAGCGCGATGGCGAACTGGTCGCCGTTCCCGGCGTCGGCGAAGAAGACCAGGCCTTCGAACGGGAGGTAGAGCTCGCCGAAGGTCGAGTCCGAACGGAAGTGGCGGTTGTCGTGGGCGATGCGCCCCGACTCCCACACCAGGCCGAGCCCGTACTCGCCAACGACTCCGTCGGCCTCCTTCAGGAGCGTGCGCAGTTCGGGAGGCAGAGGCTCGCCGAGCGCCTCCTCGCACCGCTTCAGCTCCGTCTCCGGCGCGGGTTGCCCGAACGACGCTTCACCCCACTGGGCAATCTGCTCCTTCAGCACTCGGACATCATGGCGTTGCCGACTGCCTGTTCGGACCCAGAACTGCGTCCTGGCGGGGTGGAACAGGGTGCTTGCGCAGGGAGTAGAGGCGGTCGCCGTTGTCGAGCACGTTGGCGGGCTCGTCGAGCAGGCGCAGTGTGGGCTGGGTCGTCGCGGCCTTGGCTACGACGGAGGCCCAGTCGCTGGCGCGGTCGCACAAGTTGACGCTCAGGCGAACGAGGCCGAGGAGGGCGTTCATGCGGGCCAGGTTCCGGAACGTCCAGGCACGCGTTGCGAGGATGGTCCGGACCTTGCGGATGTGCGGGTCCAGGGCGCCCGTCGAGTAGTGCGGAGGCAAACTCGCACGCCTCGCTGTCTGCGCGGACATCTGCTCGTCCCAGTAGTCGACCCACGCGTTCGTAGCCGCGAGCTTGGGTGCGTCGCGCACGGCGTTGCGGAACGCTGACCAGCCGCTGTAGGAAGCGGCCGCCTTGGCCAGCAGTCCCCGGTACAGGTTGCCCATCCCGCGCTGGCCGTCGGTGCGCAGCGCGGCACGAGCGTTCTCGTACAGGTGGTGCTCGCACAGGTGCAGAGGGACGTCCGGCCAGACGGCGGGCACGGCTGCGGCGATGGCCTTGTCAGCGTCGTAGATGACCACCTGCGGTGTTCCGGGCAGGCTCCTCAAGTGCTCCACCCACGCGACTGCGTCATCGCTGGGAGCGGCGCGCAGCGCCCACAGCCGGCCACGGGACGCGCCAGCCGGGTAGCCCCAGACGGCCAACACCGTGAACAGCTGGGTGCGTGTCGAGGAGCGCGGGTTCGTCCACGTGAACTCCGTGCTGTCCAGCACCAGCACTGCCGGCCAGCTCGTCTCGGCGTACACCTCGGCCAGCGACTCGGCGAACGTGTCCACCCAGGCGGCCACCGTGCCGCCGTCGAACCGGGTCTTGTCGTCGTCCATCGGCGTGCCAGGAGCCGTGTGCACGAGCTGCGCGCGGCGAGCGGCGTGCGTGTAGGAGGCGCCGCGAGCAACGTCCACGAGGGCCTCTGCGACATCAGTGGCCGTGTACCTGCCACCGAACAGCACCCCCGCCTGACCGCCTGTGGACGGCGCCGGGGTGAATCCGTGCTTGCGGGCCGCGCCGTCGGCTCCCGTGTAGAAGCACCGCAGCCGCTGCTTCGGCGGGTTCCCCTGGGTCCCCTCGGCGCGCACAGTCGAACCCGGATGCTGAGGGCACCTCGGCAAGTTCAGGTTCGGTTTCCGTGCCACGTCCCGGAAGGTAGCACGACCCACCGACATAGAACCCTAATGACACCAAGGGGGGGCCGTCCGGCCGGTTGACGACGTGTAGGTCGCCCAGCCATTCACCGTGACGGTGTGCTTCCCGTAGTAGCCGGAACTCTGGATGTTCCACAGCAACGGACGAAGCTGGTTGATGTCGCTCTGGATGGTCCCGCTGTAACTCCAGATCAAGATCTCCTTCGACGACGTGTTGGGGTAGCCGTAGTACGTCCCGACCCCTCTTATGACGTTGTCGATGTTGTAGATCGACATGCCACCGGAGGAAGTCCATCCGTTTGCGGCAGCGACGCTTCGAACTTCACCGTAGAGCGAGTTGTCGCTTGCAATGATGCGCGTGAATCCCTGGCTCCTGGCGTAGGCGAAGGCGCGCGTGATCGCGGTCGGCGCGCAATTCGAACCGTCGTTGGGTCCGATGTCCGTCATCCGGAAGTTCTCGACGGACAGAATCTTCTGCGACGACAGGCTCCATGTTCCGCCGTATCTGCTTGCCAGATAGGCAGTTGGCGACCAAATCCCGCCGTAGTCTCCGTTGGTGTCCTGGCCGGCCCATGTTCCGGTCATCGCCTCGGCTGGATCGACGGAAAGTAGAGAAGCGAGCGCGTTGAGCTGAATCTCGGTTTCGATCTCGACCTGGTGGAGCTTCTGCCGATTGCTCTGGAGTTGCCTCGCCACGGCAGCCTTCTGACGTGTGAGGAAGTCTGCCGCGGCGATTCCGCGTGGCTCGGCCGCAGCGCGAGACTTGGCGTCCACAATCTCGGCGAACGAGCCGTCCGGCTCGCTCTGGAAGACACCCCCCGAGCCCAGGTCCACGGTTTCGCCGGTCGATGCGAGCTGGACGCCGTGGACGATCACTCCCACAAGCGGGACTCGCGTATGGTCGGCAACCGTCACGTAGCCGACACCAAGCGTCGGTGAGGAGAAGTTGAACGCCTGGTATGTCGTCTGGCCGTTGGCGTCCTCGACCGCGATCGGGGTCCCGAGGCTGATGTCGTTGGCCGCCGGGGTGTTGGGCATTACGCCGAGCGCGGCCAGTGCCACGTCTGCTCGGGACACTGGGAAGTCGCGCTGACCATACAAGAAGCCAGTAGGCGAGAGTCCCCACGCGCCTTCGGCAGAAGTCGACTCGGCGGTCTGGAGATCGTCGATGGAGACCGCGAAGCGTGCTCCGCTGCGACGGGGTTCCCCGACGGTCACTACGCGAACCGCTTGATCGGCCGCGCGGGTAGCGACCTCGGGAGCGGTCGGGCTGACACCGGCAGGTCGGTGCGCCGGTCGGTGGTGCGCCGGAGCTGCAGCGCGTCCTCCAGGTCGGGGGCCAGCAGCAGCGCCAGGTGAAGGCTGTCGCCCTCGTTGATGCCGTCCAGGTCGAGGCGTGCCCGCTTCCAGGCGGCGACCTCGGGCAGGTCGGTCACCTCCGGCTCGTTGTAGACCAGGACCTGGCGGACGAACTCGAGCCGGTTGCGCACGTTGGTGTCCTGCTTGGCACCCCAGCCGTGCTGCCGCTTGGCGATCAGCCGGTCGATGACGTCGGACACGGTCGACCCGAGCTGACGGCGACCGGCGGCGATCTCGCGCAGCACCGGGTTGTCGGCGGACACCAGGCCGAGCCCCGACGCGTCGTAGACCCCGAGCATCTCCGGGTTCAGTGCCGGGTAGCTCGGGGCGGGTGCGGACGGGGCGGGTGCGGACGGGGCGGGTGCGGGCTGGGGGGCAGGGATCGGCTCGGGGACGCCGTCGGGACGCGGACGCCACCGGCCCGGCTCCTGCCGGGCGCGCAGCAGCGCGGCCAGCAGGCTTCGGGCGGCGTCGTGCCGGCCCGGGCGGAACGTCCGCCGGAAGGCGTTCTGCTGGCCCGGGACCCGCCAACGCACCACGAACGTCGCGTCCACCGGCAGACTCGTAAGGGCGGTCGCCTCGTCGTCCGGTGCCGGCAGCGGCACGGGGGTGTTGGCCCCGTCGGGCGCGACGAGGTACAGGTACGGCTGGCTCCAGGTGGTGCGGGCGGCGGCGGTCATCACGCCACCGCCAGCGCGGTCGGGTCGAAGTACACGACGCCGGAGATGATGCGGGCGGCGGGTACCCGGGCCGGGTTGCGGCGGGCCCAGCCGTCGAGGATGGCTGCGGGAATGTCGAGGATCACCGAGGCGGCGTGCACGTCGATCAGGCCGGCCGGTACCGGGGCCGTGGCGGCCGGGATGGCCGCGAGGACCGGCTCGGCGCGACGGAACCGGGGCTTGAGGGGACGGCGGACGTAGCCGGCCAGGGCGGGCTGGGTGGCGCCGTGGGCGACGATGCGCCCGTCGGGCAGGCGCTCCAGGTACGGGGCTGTGGTCGTGGACATGGCCGGGACTGGTCCGGCCTTCGCGGCGGCGCGCAGTGTCCACATCCGGATGCCCGAAACGGCGACACAGCGGGTTGTGTCGGAGTGTGTCAGGAGAGCCGGTCGGGCGCCGCCGATGGGGAGACTGCGCGACCGGGGGACCCGGGTAATGTCGCAGATCAGTGGGATGCAGAGTGCGAAGTGCGCCCGACTGGACTCGAACCAGCGGCCTTCTGCTCCGGAGGCAGACGCTCTATCCACTGAGCTACGGGCGCGTTGTCGTCGGGCTGCGAAGACACCGGCCCGGGACGACGACCGAGACTACCAGCCCGGCGGGGGCCGCCTCACTCGGGGACCAGCTCCGACAGGTACTCGGTGGTCTCCTCGACGGCCCGCCGGTCGTTGCCCGCCACGATCGCCTCGATGAGCACGTCGTGCGCGTCCGCGCCGTGCGTGTCGGAGACGAAGTTGAACCGGATGTTCTCGCCGATCGCGTCGATGAGGTTCTCGTACAGCGACAGCAGCACCGGGTTGGCGGCGGTCTTGACGATCTGGCGGTGCAGGGCGAGGTCGGCGTCGACCATCTTCTCCAGCAGGCCCTCGTGGTAGGCCTGTGCCCGGGCGTCGCGGACCGCCAGCAGCGTGGCCGCGTCGGTGGCGGTGCGGCGGCGGGCGGCCAGCCGGGCCGCCTCCACCTCGAGCGCACGACGCACCTCCACGACGTCACGCTGGCGAGCCGCCGCGATCTCGCGGCCGATCGTCACCGCGAGCTCGGAGTTGGACACCACGTACGTGCCGGATCCCTGGCGCCGCTCGAGCAGGCCGCCGTGCACCAGGGACTGCACCGCCTCGCGCACCGTGTTGCGTCCCACGCCGAGCAGCTCCACGAGCGCCGGCTCGGGCGGGATGCGCGATCCCACCGGCCACTCGTTGGAGGCGATCCGGGAGCCCAGCGCCTCCACTGCGGAGTCGATGAGTCCGGTGCGTCTGGACATGGGATGCCTCCTGCTGGTCGTGCGCGGTAGTCAACACCGTCCGGTATAGCGCTCGCCAGCCCAGAGGGGGGATGACTCGCTGGCTACGCTTTGCCGGTGACTCCCGCCCAGCTCGCCGAAGCGGTCCGCGCCGCGCTCGCCCATGCCGTCGCCGACGGCACCCTGCCGCTCGACCCGGCGGACGTGCCGGCGAGCGTGCACCTGGAGCGACCCCGGCAGCGTGAGCACGGCGACTGGTCGACGAACGTGGCGATGCAGCTGGCCAAGAAGGCGGGCGTCGCGCCCCGCGCACTGGCCGACGAGCTTGCCCGCCGGCTGGCCGCGACCCCGGGCGTCGCATCCGTGGACGTGGCCGGCCCCGGCTTCCTCAACATCCGGCTCGACGCAGCGGCGGCCGGTGAGCTGGCGCGGACCATCGTCGAGTCCGGGCCCGAGTACGGCGGCAACGACGACCTCGCCGGCGTGACGGTCAACCTGGAGTTCGTCTCGGCCAACCCGACCGGTCCGCTGCACATCGGGGGCGTGCGCTGGGCCGCGGTGGGGGACAGCCTGGCGCGCGTGCTGCAGGCCAGCGGGGCCGTCGTCGTGCGGGAGTACTACTTCAACGACCACGGCGCGCAGATCGACCGGTTCGCACGGTCGCTGTCCGCGCGCGCGACGGGCCAGGACGCGCCCGAGGACGGCTACGGCGGCCAGTACATCGCCGACATCGCGGAGCAGGTGGTGGCCGACGCGCTCGCGGCCGGCGAGCCGGACCCCACGTCGCTGCCCGTCGAGCAGGCGGTCGAGGCGTTCCGGGTGCGCGGCGTGGACCTGATGTTCGAGGAGATCAAGAGCTCGCTGCGCGACTTCGGTGTCGAGTTCGACGTCTACTTCCATGAGGACTCGTTGCACGAGTCCGGCGCGGTGGACCGGGCGATCGCCCGGCTGCGCGACCTCGGCCACGTCTACGAGAAGGACGGCGCGGTCTGGCTGCGGACCACGACGTTCGGCGACGACAAGGACCGGGTCGTCGTCAAGAGCGACGGCGAGGCCGCCTACATCGCCGGCGACATCGCGTACTACCTGGACAAGCGCGAGCGGGGCGCGGACCGCGTCGTCATCATGCTCGGCGCCGACCACCACGGGTACATCGGTCGGATGATGGCGGTCTGCGCGGCGTTCGGCGACACCCCGCACGTCAACCTCGAGATCCTCATCGGCCAGCTGGTCAACCTCGTCAAGGACGGGCAGCCGGTGCGGATGAGCAAGCGTGCCGGCACCGTGGTGACCATCGACGACCTCGTCGACGCCGTCGGGGTGGACGCCGCCCGCTACGCCCTCGCCCGCTCGTCGACGGACACCTCGATCGACCTCGACCTCGACCTGCTGACGAAGGCGACCAACGAGAACCCCGTCTACTACGTGCAGTACGCCCACGCGCGCACGGTGAACGTGGCGCGCAACGCAGCCGAGGCGGGCGTGCGCCGTGAGGACGGGTTCGACGCGTCGGTGCTCGACCACGAGACCGAGGCCGTGCTGCTGGGCCAGCTCGCCGAGCTGCCGCGGGTCGTGGCGCTGGCGGCGCAGATGCGCGAGCCGCACCGTGTCGCGCGGTACCTCGAGGAGCTTGCCGGCGCCTACCACAAGTGGTACGACATGCGCCGCGTCGCGCCGTTCGGCGACGAGGACGTCTCGGACGTGCACCGCACGCGGCTGTGGCTCAACGATGCCACCCGCCAGGTGCTCGCCAACGGGCTGCGGCTGCTCGGTGTCAGCGCCCCGGAGCGCATGTGACCGCCCCCCGCCCGTCGGCGGGCACGCTCGCCGGCAGCCGCCCTCGCCCGCCACTTCGGTGGTTCGGCGCCGGTTCGGTGCATCGCGGTGCCGAAGCGGCGGCGAGGCACCGCACCGGCGGGGGCGCGCGATGAGCGCACCCGGGGCGATGGGCTTGCCGTGGTCGGTGGGCGTGCAGCGCCTGGGCGGCGGGTCCGTCGCCGTGGCCGGGGTCGACGTCCGCGAGCTGGCCGTGCGTTTCGGCACGCCGCTGTTCGTGCTCGACGAGGCCGACCTGCGCGCGCGGGCACGCGGGTACCGCCAGGCGTTCGAGGCGGCGTTTGCCCAGGTCGGCGCCGAGGTGGACGTGTACTACGCGGGCAAGGCGTTCCTGTCGGTGGCCGTGGCGCGCTGGGTGCACGACGAGGGCCTGGCGGTGGACACCGCCACCGGGGGCGAGCTGGCGGTGGCGCTCGCCGCCGGGGTCCCCGGGAGCCGGATCGGCCTGCACGGCAACAACAAGTCGGACGACGAGATCGCGGCGGCGCTCGACGCGGGCGTCGGGCGGATCATCGCCGACTCGCTCGTCGAGCTCGAGCGGCTGTCGGCGGCGGCCGTGGCGCGCGGCGTCGAGGTGCCGGTGATGGTGCGCGTCACCACGGGCGTGCACGCCGGCGGCCACGAGCACGTCGCCACGGCCCACGAGGACCAGAAGTTCGGGCTGTCGTTGGCGCACGACGAGGGCGCGGACTCCCCGGCGATGACCGCGCTGCTGGCAGTGCTGGCTGCGCCCGGCCTGCGGCTGCTCGGCATCCACTCGCACATCGGCTCGCAGATCCTCGAGCCGGACGGGTTCGTCGTCGCGGCACGGCGGGTCCTGGAGCTGCGCGCCGAGCTGGCGGCGCGCAGCGGCGTGCTCGTCGACGAGGTGGATCTCGGCGGCGGGTACGGCGTCGCCTACCTGCCGGGCGAGGTGCCGCTCGACCCCGAGCGCATCGCGAAGGAGGTCGCCCAGGGGGTCGCCGCGGTGGCCCACGAGCTGGGCACGCCGCTGCCGCGGTTCTCGGTCGAGCCGGGACGCTCGATCGTCGGGCCCGCCGGCCTGACGCTGTACACGGTGGGCACGGTGAAGCCGGTGCGCCTCGAGGGCGGGTTCGTGCGCACGTACGTCTCGGTGGACGGCGGCATGAGCGACAACATCCGGCCGGCGCTGTACGGGGCGCGGTACCACGCGGAGGTCGTCGGGCGCGCGTCGTCGGCCCCCGGGGTGCCGGCCCGCGTGGTCGGCAAGCACTGCGAGAGCGGCGACATCCTGGTGCAGGACGTGGCGCTGCCCGGGGACGTGGCGGCCGGCGACCTGCTGGCGGTCCCCGTCACCGGCGCCTATGGCCGCTCCATGGCGTCCAACTACAACCTCGTCCCGCGCCCGCCGGTGGTCGCCGTCCGCGACGGCGAGGCCCGCCTGCTCGTCCGCCGCGAGACGATCGCCGACCTCCTGTCCCTCGACCAGGGCTGAGCCGGTCGCCGACCGTCGCTCGGCGCCGCTCCGGCCGCCGCTCGGCCTCGCTCCGGCCATCGCTCGGCGCCGCTCCGGCCATCGCTCGGCCTCGCGGTTCGTCGGTCCATGTCCGTGCCGGGGACGCCCGCGCCGCCGGCTCGTTCGGCGAGGGCGCCATGACGCGCTTGTCCCGATCGGGTGCCGCGTCGCATGGCGCCCTGGCCAGGGGCAGCGGCCGCCAGGGCGGCGTGGGGGTCGGCCCAGGGGCGCCCGGCGCCGGAGGGGGCGCCCACCCCCTGGAGTGGGCAGGGCGCGCCCGGGCCGCGGTGGCAGGGCAGCGCGCGGGACGGCCCTCGGAGCCCAGCGCCGGCGCGCCGGGGGCACACGTCCCGAGGGGAGCGAGCGTCGCTCCGGACCACACGTCCCGAGGGGAGCGAGCATCGCTCGGGACAGGCCGGGCGCCCGGGCGCCACCAGGTGGATCCTCCGGTCTCGGGTGGTGGGCCGCCCCTACGCTGGGGGCACGCGAGCGAGGGAGGCAGTGGTGGTGGAGCGGTTGCGGGTCGCCGTGCTGGGCGCCGGCACCGTCGGCACCGAGGTGGTGCGGCTGCTCACGAAGCAGTCCGACGACCTGGCGGCACGCGTGGGAGCCCGGCTCGAGCTCGTCGGCGTCGCGGTGCGCAACCGGCACGCGGAGCGCGACCCGGTCGTCGACCCCGCGCTGCTCACCGAGGACCCGCGCGCGCTCGTCGACAAGGCCGACGTCGTCGTCGAGGTGATGGGCGGCATCGAGCCGGCCCGCGAGCTCATCCTGCGAGCGATCCGGAACGGCGCCGCCGTGGTCACCGCCAACAAGGCGCTGCTCGCCGAGGACGGTCCCACGTTGTACGCCGCCGCGGACGCGGCCGGCGTCGACCTCTACTTCGAGGCCGCGGTCGCCGGTGGCATCCCCGTGGTGCGGGCGGTGCGCGAGTCGCTCGCCGGCGACCAGGTGCGCCGCGTGCTGGGCATCGTCAACGGCACGACGAACTACGTGCTGGACAAGATGGCCACCGAGGGCCTCGACCTGGAGCAGGCGGTCAAGGAGGCGCAGGCGCTCGGCTACGCCGAGGCCGACCCGACCGCCGACGTCGAGGGCTACGACGCCGCGGCCAAGGCTGCGATCCTCGCCTCGCTCGCGTTCCACACACGGGTGCCGCTCGACGCGGTCGGCCGCACCGGGATCACGGGCCTGACCAGCACCGACGTGATGTGGGCCGAGCGCACCGGCCACGTGCTCAAGCTGCTGGCAGTCGCCGAACGCGCGCACGACGAGGACACCGGCGTCGACGGCGTGCTCGTCGGGGTGCACCCGACGCTCGTCCCGCAGGCCCACCCGCTGGCCAAGGTCAGCGGCTCCTACAACGCCGTGTTCGTCGAGACGGCGTCGGCCGGCGAGCTGATGTTCCTCGGCCGTGGAGCCGGCGGCGCGCCCACCGCGAGCGCCGTCATGGGGGACGTCGTCTCCGTCGCGCGGCACCGCGTCGTCGGCGGCCGCGGGCCGGTGGAGTCGTCGTACGCCGACCTGCCGGTGCTGCCGCCGGACGCCGCGCGCGCCCGGTTCCAGCTCCGCCTCGACGTCGCCGACCGGCCCGGCGTGCTTGCCCAGGTGGCCGCCGCGCACGCCGAGCACGGCGTGTCGATCGAGGCGGTGCGCCAGTCGCCGGGTGCCGCCGCGGTGGCGCACCTCGTCATCACCACGCACACCACGTCCGAGCGTGCGCTGCGCGCCACGGCGGAGGCGGTCGCCGCCCTGCCGGCGGTGCGCCGCGTCGTGTCCGTCCTGCGAGTGGAGGGAGCCTGATGGCCCACCAGTGGCGCGGCGTCATCGCCGAGTACGCCGACCGTCTGCCTGCGCACGTGCGTCGCGTCCCGGTGACGCTGCTGGAGGGCGGCACGCCGCTGGTCCCGGCGCCGGGGCTGAGCGCGCGGGTCGGCGCGCAGGTGTGGCTCAAGGTCGAGGGCACCAACCCGACGGGTTCGTTCAAGGACCGCGGCATGACGACCGCGATCTCGGCCGCGGCCGACAAGGGCGCTCGCGCGGTGGTGTGCGCGTCCACCGGCAACACCTCCGCGAGCGCCGCCGCCTACGCGGCACGCGCCGGCATGGTGTGCGCGGTGCTCGTGCCGGACGGCAAGATCGCGATGGGCAAGCTGAGCCAGGCCGTGGCGCACGGCGCCCGCCTGCTGCAGGTGGACGGCAACTTCGACGACTGCCTGGTCGCTGCGCGCAAGCTCGCCGAGGCCTATCCGGTGGAGCTGGTGAACTCGGTGAACCCCGACCGGATCCAGGGCCAGAAGACGGCGGCGTTCGAGGTGGTCGACAGCCTCGGTGACGCGCCCGACATCCATGTGCTGCCGGTGGGCAACGCCGGCAACATCACCGCCTACTGGCGGGGCTACCGGGAGTACGCGGGGCACGACGAGGGCGCGAGCCTGCCGGCGGTCGCCACCCGGACGCCCGCGATGTGGGGCTTCCAGGCCGCGGGTGCGGCGCCGATCGTGCTCGGTCACCCCGTCACCGAGCCCGAGACCATCGCCACGGCGATCCGCATCGGCAACCCGGCGTCCTGGGACCAGGCCGTGGCCGCGCGCGACACGTCGGGTGGCCTCATCGAGTCGGTGACGGACGAGCAGATCCTCGCCGCGCACCGGCTGCTGTCGGCGGGGGAGGGCGTGTTCGTCGAGCCCGCGTCCGCGGCGGGGGTCGCCGGCCTGCTCAAGCTGGCCGAGGAGGGCCGCGTGCCGGCCGGCGCGCGCATCGTCGTCACGGTGACGGGCCACGGGCTGAAGGACCCGTCGTGGGCGCTGCGCACCCCGGACGGCTCGGACGTCACTCCCGTCCGGGTGAGCTCTGACGTGGTGGCCATTGCCGCCGCGCTCGGCCTGGAGTAGGCATCGCCCATGCGTCTGGCAGCCGACCGCGTCCGCGTGCGGGTGCCCGCGACCAGCGCGAACCTGGGACCGGGCTTCGACGCGCTGGGCCTGGCCCTCGCGCTGCACGACGTCGTCGAGGTGCGCGCGGTATCCACGGCCGGGGCCGTCGTCGACGTGCTCGGCGAGGGGGCCGGCCGGGTGCCGCTGGGCGAGGACCATCTCGTCGTGCGGGCCATCCGGGAAGGCCTGGACCACGCCGGGGCCTCCCAGGTGGGGCTGCACCTGACGTGCCACAACGCCGTCCCGCACGGACGTGGCCTGGGCTCGTCGGCCGCCGCGGTGGTGGCCGGGCTGCTGGTGGCGCGCGGCCTGGTCGCCGAGCCGGAGGCGCTGGACGACGCGGCGGTGCTCGCGCTGGCCACGGCGATGGAGGGCCATCCCGACAACGCCGCGCCCGCCCTCCTCGGCGGCGCGACCGTGTCGTGGACCGACGACGCCGTGCGCGCGGCGCGGCTGCCGGTGCACCCGGACCTGCTGCCGGTGGCGATCGTGCCGCCGCACGAGCTGTCGACGCGGCGCGCGCGCGGCGTGCTGCCGGCGCAGGTGCCGCATGCCGACGCCGCGTTCCAGGCGGGACGCGCGGCCCTGCTCGTCGAGGCGCTGGGCCGCCGCCCCGACCTGCTGTTCCCGGCGACGGAGGACCGCATCCACCAGGAGTACCGGCGCGCGGTGATGCCGGAGTCGCTCGCGCTCGTCGGCGCGCTGCGCACGCGTGGCGTGGCGGCCGTCGTCTCCGGCGCCGGTCCGACCGTGCTGGCCCTCGCCTGCCGCACGACCGACCCCGACGGGGTGCCCGGCACCGATGCCGACGCCGCGATCGCTGCGGCGTTCGGCGGTGTCATGGCGGGGTGGCGGGTGCTGCCGCTGCCGGTGGACGCCGAGGGTGCCGTGCTGGAGCGCGGCGCGACCGGGCGCTGAGACGCCGGGACGTCGCCCATCGGAACGGCGTCCCCCGGGTGTTACGATGACGCCGTTCCCCGAACCTCCTCGTAGTCCGCGCTGGTCGATGTGACCCGCGTTCAGAGCGAGTCGATGAACGGGAACGGCCGCTTCCGTCACGCACCGGTGCACGGCCCCGCGGCCTCCACACACGTCAGGTCTGATCTCGGCCTGGCCCCGGCCTTCCCGACCACAACGGGTGGCCCGACGAGGGGAAGGATCCTTCGTGACCGACACCACCGACACCGCCCGTACCGGCTCGCTGACCGCGTTGCGGCTGCCCGAGCTGCAGGCGCTCGCCGCCGAGCGCGGCGTCAAGGGCGCGTCGAAGATGCGCAAGGCGGACCTGCTGGCGACGCTCGGCAGCTCCGTCCCGGCCGCCGGAGCGCAGCGTGCCAACCGCCAGGGCGAGCAGCCGGACGCGGTCCCGGCTGCCGCTCGTGCGGAGCAGAGCAACCACCAGGGCGACCAGCCCGACCACCCGGAGCAGGCCACCGCCCGTGCCGAGCGGGTCAACGGTCGGGCCCGCCGTGCCGTGGCGCCGGCGAGGGCGGCGGCACCGGTGGCCGAGGAGCGACCTGCCCCGTCGCACGACGAGCACTCGGCCCCGGTCGAGGAGCGGGCCGATCGCGCGGAGCGCGCCAGCCGCAACGGACGCCCGCCGCGCACCGAGGGCGACGAGGCCGGCGGTGGCCGCGACGTGCTCGCCGGCCTCGAGGCGGCGCTGGATGCCAAGCTCACTGCGCACGAGGACCGTGACCTCCACGGCGACCGTCGCCCGCGCCGTGCCGGCCGGGGCGCCGGTGCACCGGTGCGCGCGGACGGCGGCGAGGGCCAGCGCACGGCGGAGGGCGCGGGCCAGCCCGTGGGCGGGCAGCGCGAGCAGCAGCCACGCCAGCAGGGCGAGCGCCAGAACGAGAACCGCCAGTACGGCACCGAGAACCGCCAGTACGGCGCGGAGAACCGCCAGTACGGCGCGGACACCCGCCAGCAGGGCGACCGGCCCGCCGGCGGCGACGACGAGATGGGCGGCCGGCGCCGCCGGTCGCGCGACCGCTACCGGGACCGGGACCGCAAGCGTGGCCGTGGCGGGCGTCCGGGCATGCCGGACCTGTCCGGCCTGGACGACATCGAGGTCACCGAGGACGACGTGCTGCTGCCCGTCGCCGGCATCCTCGACGTGCTCGACTCCTACGCCTTCGTGCGCACCTCGGGGTACCTGCCGGGCCCCAACGACGTGTACGTCTCGCTGGGCCAGGTCAAGCGCGCCGGGCTGCGTCGCGGCGACGCCGTCACCGGCGTGGTGCGGGCTCCCCGCGAGGGTGAGCTGCCGCCGCAGGCCAACCGTTCGAGCAAGTTCAACGCGCTGGTGCGGCTCGACACGGTCAACGGCATGACGCCCGAGCAGTCCCGCAACCGGCCGGACTTCGCCAAGCTGACGCCGCTGTACCCGCAGGAGCGGCTGCGCCTGGAGACCGAGCCCGGCAAGCTCTCCAGCCGCGTCATCGACATCGTCGCGCCCATCGGCAAGGGCCAGCGTGGCCTCATCGTCTCGCCGCCCAAGGCGGGCAAGACGCTGATCATGCAGCAGATCGCCAACGCCATCACGACGAACAACCCCGAGGTCCACCTCATGGTGGTGCTCGTCGACGAGCGGCCCGAGGAGGTCACGGACTTCCAGCGCTCGACGAAGGGTGAGGTCATCTCCTCGACGTTCGACCGGCCGGCGAGCGACCACACGATCGTGGCCGAGCTGGCCATCGAGCGGGCCAAGCGCCTGGTGGAGATGGGACGCGACGTCGTCATCCTGCTGGACGGCATCACACGCCTGGGCCGGGCGTACAACCTGGCCGCCCCGGCGTCCGGGCGCATCCTCTCCGGTGGTGTCGACGCCGCGGCGCTCTACCCGCCGAAGAAGTTCTTCGGCGCCGCCCGCAACATCGAGAACGGCGGTTCGCTCACCATCCTCGCGACGGCGCTCGTCGAGACCGGATCCAAGATGGACGAGGTGATCTTCGAGGAGTTCAAGGGCACCGGGAACATGGAGCTGCGGCTCAACCGGTCGCTCGCGGACAAGCGCATCTTCCCGGCCGTGGACGTCAACGGTTCCGGCACCCGCCGTGAGGAGATCCTCATGGCGCGCGACGAGATGGCGATCGTCTACAAGCTGCGGCGCGTGCTCGGTGCGCTCGACACGCAGCAGGCGATCGAGCTGCTCCTCGGCAAGCTGCGCGAGACGAAGACCAACGTCGAGTTCTTGCTCCAGGTGCAGAAGACGACGCCGGGCGGCGGGATCGACGAGAAGGAGATCGGCCGCACGGTCTGACCGCCGCGGTCGCACGACGAGGCCCGAGGAGCGTCCGGCTCCCCGGGCCTCGTGCTGTCCGAATTCCCCGTGACACTCACCCGCAATTGCCACAGGCCGAGGTGTCCTCATGTGGTTCAGTTGCACAAGGGGCGGTTGAGGGGGACCGATGAGCGCGCGCAGGGTGGCGTCGATCGCGGCAGCGGTGATCACTGCGGCAGCCGTGGTGACGGCGGGGCTGCTCGGAGCGCAGTACGTGAACGCATCGAACGCCGCGGCGACGACACCGCCGTCGCCGACGTCGAGCGCGGTCCCCACGACGACCGCGCCGCCCGCCCGTGAAGCGGTGATCGACGACGCGACGGTCGAGGCCCGCATCGTCGCTCCGCGTACCGGCGAGACGTGGACGACGCCGACCCGGGCGCCAGAGATGGCATCGGTGCTCGCGGAGGGTCTGGACGGTTGGGTGCCGTACCTCGTCGGCCACCGCGGTTCGGCTCAGATCTACGTCGTCGTGAACGAGGGCCTCAACGGGATCACCGAGATGATCGCCGAGGTCGATGCGTCAGGCGCGCGTGAGATCGCGTGCCCGAGCGCACGCAGCAGCGACGCGTGCATGCCCAGCGCCGGCGTGCGGGGTGTCAGGCTCGACACGTCGACCTTCTACGACTCCTTGACGCTGCCGGCGTCGATCGACCTCGGCGCCGGTGGGGTGCTGGACACCTCGTCCTCCCGCAGGAGCGGGTATGACGCGAGCGCGTCCTTCTTGGTCGACGCAGTGGATCCGTCCCTCAGGCCTCAAGGGTCGGCGTATCTGCCCGTCGCCAACATCGGAGGCCTTCGCGTCGTCGAATCGACGAAGCTCGCCGCGTCCGACGGCACCCACAGCGACCTCGACGTCCGTTCCTACGTTCTCGTCTCGCCGATCGGTCTCACTTATCAGATCGACGGGCGTTCGCTACCGGGAGCCGACTACGAGTCGATCCGCTGGGACGACGGAGTGACGCGGACCGAGGACGCTCAGTTCGGTGCGAACTCGTACGGCGGCGGCAGCGTCGGCTGTGTGGTCGGCCAGTTCTCGGTGCAGCCGGACCTCGATCGGGCGCAGTGGGTTCGAGCGGGTCACACCCGCGACGGAGCGGCCGTGTACGTCCCGACCGAGGTCAACCCCCTGGTCCACACGATCCGCGCGGTCCAGCTCGGTATGGCACAGACGGCCAGGCAGTACGGCGGCTATCCGGGGCACGGCGAGAACCGTGCGTACCCGTTCGCGTCCGACCGGGCGTTCCGCGACGCCCATGCGCTGTACGCGATCGCCGGCCCCGACGGGGTGTGGCAGATCCGGCTGCGCGGTGACGCCGTGGTCCAGCCGAACATGTGTGGCGACTGACGTCGGGAACGCGCTGACCTCACCGTCGAGGGAGCGGGTCTAGCGGCGAGCAGCTAGCGCGCGGCGGTAGGTCGTCTCGATATCGTCCACAACCGTGTGCACGTCGAAGCGCTGGGCGGCGGCGCGCTGGCGGGCCATGGCGTGGGCGCGGGCCTTGTCGTCCAGGAGCCAGCGCGCCAGCGCGTGGCCGAACTCGACGCGGTCACGAGGCGTGACGAGCTGGTCCTCGAGGCCGGCCATCGTCGAGCGGTATCCCGGGTTGTCGCCGGCGAGCACCGGTCCGCCGCCGGCCGCCATCGCTTCGACCACGGAGATGCCGAAGCTCTCCCCACCGGTGGACGGCAGCACGACGAGGTCCGCGTCGGCGAGCAACGTCGCCTTGGCGTCCTCGGCGACGAACCCCGGAAGGTCTGCGCGGTCGGTCAGGCCGGCGAACGCGATGCGCTTGCGCAGGTCCTCCTCCAGCGGACCCGAGCCGGCCAGTGTGAGGGTCCACGGGCGGGCGACGAGCCTGTGGTCGACGACGTAGGCGGCGGCGTCGACGAGCTCGCGCGGACCCTTGCGTGCGACGAGCCGGCCGAGGAAGACCACGCGCAGCGGGTGCTCGTGGTCGACGACCGCTCCTTCGTCGTGCGGGACCGGGGCAGGGAACCGCGCCAGATCGACCGCGTTGGGCACGACGACTGTCTTCACCCCGAACGACGAGCGGGCGAACTCCGCGGCCGGCTCCGAGACGGCCATCACCTCGTCGAACCGCTTCAGCGTCCGGCGCTCCAGCAGCCCGAGCCCCCGCGTGCCCATCCCGACGATTCCGGACTCCGGGAGGATGTGGAAGGTGCCGACAACCGCGACGTCGTCGGGCAGGCGCCGCACCAGCCGGCCGGCCAGGAGCGGCGAGTGCGGCAGCTGGACGTGGAGCACGTCGAAACGCACCTCGCGGAGCAGCGTGTCGAGGTCGCCGGCGCGCGCCGGCAGCGGCGACGACAGCACGTTGCCGTTGAAGCGGACGCGGAGGTTGCGGCCCAGCACGTGCAGGTGATCGAGGTCGGTGCGCGAGGTGGTCGAGGCGACGAGGTGCACCTCGTGCCCGCGGGTGCGCAGCTCGCGGGCCACCGTGAGCACGTACTGCTGCACGCCGTCCGGGGCGTCGAGCCCGTCATCCAGCACGAGCCCGATCGTCAGGGACGTCGTCTCGGCCGTCGGCACGCGGCCAGGATAGAGGCCGTGACGGCACGCCAACGCTATGCGGACGAGCTCGCGACCCTGGCCGACGGGGACGTGGTGGCCTACCTGACGGCGCACTCGGGCCTGCCGGGGCCGCGGTCCAACCTCGACCTGCTGGCGGCGTTCGGCGACGTCGCCCCCGCGGCCCTCGTCGTGCGGCTGGCCGACGACGGGGACGAGTACCTGCGGTGCTGCGGCACGGCCGCGCTGGGGCGGCTCTGGCTGGAGGCCGTCGACGAGCGTGGTCGCGCCGCCGCCGAGGACACCCTGACGCGGCGTGCGGCCGACCCGATGTGGCGCGTGCGGGAGGGGGCCGCGATGGCGGGGCAGCGGATCGGCGCGGCGTGGCCGGAGGGGCTCGCCGCCCTCGTCGGCCGCTGGCTGGAGACGCGCGACGCTCTCGTGGCCCGCGCCGCCGTCGCGGCGGTGTGCGAGCCGCCCATCCTGCGGCCGTCGCCGCTGCTGCGGGCGGCGGCCCTGGACGCGTGCGACCGTGCGACGGACCTGCTGCGCGCCGTCCCGCTCGCCGAGCGGCGGGACCCGGACGTCCGGACGCTGCGCCAGGGCCTGGCGTACTGCTGGAGCGTGGCGGTGGCGGCCGACCCGCAGGCCGGCCTGCCGCGGTTCCTCGCGCTGGCGACGGACGACCCGGACGTCGCGTGGCTGGTGGGGCAGAACCGCGCCAAGGCGCGCCTCGCGCGCCTGCTGTGACGGATCGCCCCGGCATCCGGGCGGGACGATTTCGGGCAGCCACGGTGTTCTGGCATCATGTTCGTCGGTCTGCCGGTTCACCGGCGCGTCGCGCGCCCGGACCCGGCAGCATCCCCACCAAGGAGATTCCCGTGAAGTCTGGTATCCACCCGAGCTACGTGCCGACCCAGGTGATCTGCACCTGCGGCAACACGTTCGTCACGCGGTCCACCGTGACCGCCGGCGTCATCCACGCCGACGTCTGCAGCGCCTGCCACCCGTTCTACACGGGCAAGCAGAAGATCCTCGACACCGGCGGCCGCGTCGCCAAGTTCGAGGCGCGATACGGCAAGCGTCCGGCTGTCGCCAAGTAGCTTCCCGGCAGCGCCGGTGCCCGGCGGGTGGTCCCCGCTGGCACCGGCGCTGTTGCTTTGTCCGACGGCGGGCACCGGGCACCGCAGCCCGGGCACGGCGGGGCTGCGGAATGCGGCACGGCCTGCCGTGCCCGACGAGAGGGGATGAGCGTGAGCGAGGCGTTCCAGGCCGTGGCACCGCTGCTCGAGGAGCATGCGGACATCGAGGCACGCCTGGCGGACCCGGCGGTGCACGCCGACCAGGCGCTCGCCCGCCGGCTCGGCCGCCGGTACGCCGAGCTCGGGCGCGTGGTGGCCGCGTACCGCGGCTGGCGGTCCGCCGCCGACGACGCCCGCGCCGCCGCCGAGCTCGTCGAGCTGGCGGAGGGCGACGAGGCGGCCGAACTCGCCGGAGAGCTGCCCGCGCTGCGGCAGGCGGCCGACGAGGCCGGCGAGCACCTGCGCCGTGTGCTCGTGCCGCGTGACCCCGACGACGCCCGCGACGCGATCCTCGAGATCAAGGCCGGCGAGGGCGGCGAGGAGTCGGCGCTGTTCGCCGGCGACCTGCTGCGGATGTACTCCCGGTACGCCGAGCGCCAGGGCTGGACCGTCCAGGTGCTCGACGCCACCGGTTCCGACCTCGGTGGCATCAAGGACGCCCACGTCGCGGTCAAGGCCCGCGGGTCCGTGACGCCCGAGGACGGGGTGTGGGCGCACCTGAAGTACGAGGGCGGCGTGCACCGGGTGCAGCGCGTGCCGGTGACCGAGTCGCAGGGCCGCATCCACACGTCGGCCGCGGGCGTGCTCGTCTTCCCCGAGGCGGACGACGAGGGCGAGATCGAGATCGACCCCAACGACCTGCGGGTGGACGTGTTCCGCTCGTCGGGCCCGGGCGGGCAGTCGGTCAACACGACCGACTCCGCGGTGCGGCTGACCCACCTGCCGACCGGCATCGTGGTCTCGATGCAGAACGAGAAGTCGCAGCTGCAGAACAAGGAGGCGGCGCTGCGCGTGCTGCGGGCCCGGCTGCTGGCGCTGCGCCAGGAGGAGGCCGCCGCCGCGGCCAGCGAGGCGCGTCGCAGCCAGGTGCGCACCGTGGACCGCTCCGAGCGGATCCGCACGTACAACTTTCCGGAGAACCGGATCGCCGACCACCGCACCGGCTACAAGGCGTACAACCTGGACCAGGTGCTCGACGGCGACCTCGGGCCGGTGATCCAGTCCGCCATCGACGCGGACGAGGCCGCCCGGCTCGCGGCGGCCGCCGGATGAGCGACACCGGCGCCCTGCCGCGCGACGTCCGCGGCCCCGCGACGTCCGCGCCGCGCCGACCCGTCGAGGCACCCGGCCCGTGCGGGGACACCGAGGCCGGCGGCACCGTGGGGCTGCGGGCCCTCGTCGAGGGGGCGACCCGGCTGCTCGACGACGCCGGCGTCGCCTCCCCGCGGCACGACGCGCTGGCGCTCGCGGCGTTCGCGCTCGGCCGCGAGCGCGTCGACCTCGTGCTGCCACCGCCCTTGCCCGAGGGGTTCGCGGCGGCCTACGCCGAGCTCGTCGAGCGCCGGACCAGGCGCGAGCCGCTGCAGCACATCGTCGGCAGCACCGGGTTCCGCTATCTGACGCTGGCGGTCGAGAAGGGCGTGTTCGTGCCCCGGCCGGAGACTGAGGTGGTCGCGGGCCTGGCGGTCGACGAGGCCGCGGCCCGAGTGGCGGCGGGCGTGAACCCGCTCGTCGTCGACCTGTGCACCGGGTCCGGGGCGATCGCCGTCGCGGTCGCGACGGAGGTGCCGGCCGCCCGCGTCCTGGCGGTCGACGTGTCGCTGCAGGCGGTCGGCCTGGCCACGCGCAACGCGGCGGCCGCGGGAGCGCGCGTGCGCGTGCTGCTCGGCGACGTGGGCGACCCGGAGCTGCTGGCCGAGCTCGCCGGTGCGGTCGACGTCGTCGTCGCCAACCCGCCCTACATCCCGCCGGAGGCCGAGCCCACCGACCCCGAGGTGCGCCTGCACGACCCCGACATCGCCCTCTACGGCGGTGGGGCGGACGGCCTGGACACGCCGCGCGCCGTGCTCGTCGCGGCGGCCCGGCTGCTGCGCCCGGGCGGTCTGCTCGTCGTCGAGCACGCCGAGGTCCAGGCGGAGGCGCTGCGCGCGGCCGCGACGCAGACCGGCGCGTTCGCGGACCCACGCACGGTGCCGGACCTGACCGGCCGGCCGCGCGCCCTGCTCGCCCGCCGCTCCGCATGACCTCACCGGGTGACGTGGAAGACTCACGCGACGTGAGCCCGATCCTCGACGCCACCGATCCGCACGCCTGGGGCCCGGCGATCGACGAGGCGGTGAACGCGGTGGCACGCGGCCAGGTGATCGTGCTGCCGACGGACACCGTGTACGGCGTCGGCGCCGACGCCTTCGACCCGCGCGCCGTCGCGGCCCTGCTCGCCGCCAAGGGCAGGGGCCGCCAGATGCCGCCACCCGTCCTCATCCCCGACGTCCGCACGCTGGACGGCCTGGCCACGGACGTGCCGGGTGCGGTCCGCTCGCTCGCGGCGGCGTTCTGGCCCGGGGCCCTCACGGTCATCGTCGCGGCGCAGCCGAGCCTGACGTGGGACCTGGGGGAGACCCGCGGCACCGTGGCGCTGCGCGTGCCGGACCACCCGTTGGCGCTGGCCCTGCTGCGCCGCACCGGTCCGCTGGCGGTGTCCAGCGCGAACCGGACCGGGCAGCCGGCCGCCACCACGGCGGCCGACGCCGCCGAGCAGCTGGGCGAGGCGGTCGCCGTCGTGCTGGACGGCGGCCCCACGCCGGGCAACGCGCCGTCGACGATCGTCGACGCCACGGGCGACCGGTTGCGCGTCGTCCGTCTGGGTGCCATCCCGCTCGACGAGCTGCGGGCGGTCGCGGACGTCGCGGGCGACGCGTGAGGGCCTACCTGCTGCTGCTCGTCGTCGCCGCCGCGGCGACGTACCTGCTGACCCCGGTCGCGCGGCGGCTGGCGTTCTCCTGGGGCGCCATCACGGCCGTGCGGGCCCGTGACGTGCACCACGAGCCGACGCCGCGGCTGGGCGGCCTGGCGATGTTCCTCGGGCTGCTCGTCGGGACGTTGCTGGCCAGCCGGCTGGCGTTCCTGCACTCGGTGTTCGGCAACCCGCACCCGCTCATCGGCATCGTCGGCGGTGCCGCCATCGTGTGCGCCCTGGGCGTGGCCGACGACATCTGGGACCTCGACTGGCTGACGAAGCTCATGGGCCAGGTGCTGGCGGCGGTGTTCCTCGCCTGGCAGGGCGTGGTGCTCTACCAGATGCCGTTGTTCGGCGTCACGGCGTGGTCCGGCCGGGTCTCGACGTTCGTCACCGTGCTGTCGGTGGTCGTCGCGATGAACGCGGTGAACTTCGTCGACGGGCTCGACGGGCTGGAGAT
>JAJYTJ010000014.1:22976-39019 GCA_021793115.1 Actinomycetes bacterium
CCGATCTGCCATCGGCGGCATCGCGTTCCTGGCGTACAGCTACCTGCTGACGGTCTCGACGAGCGAGGACTACGCGAGCCTGGCGACGCTGGTCCTCGCGCTGCTCGTCGGGGTGTGCCTGGGGTTCCTGCCGCACAACGTCTTCCCGGCGCGCATCTTCATGGGCGACTCCGGCGCGCTGGTGCTCGGGTTCGTCATCGCCGCCGCCGGCATCGTCGTCACCGGCCAGATCGACCCCGGCGCGGTGACGACGCGCGTGTCGTTCCCGGCCTACCTGCCCATGCTGCTGCCGCTCGCCGTGCTCGTCCTGCCGCTGCTCGACATGGCGATGGCGGTGGTCCGCCGCGTCGGCTCCGGCCACTCGCCGTTCCACCCGGATGCCCGCCACCTGCACCACCGGCTGCTGGCGCTGGGCCACTCGCACCGGCGCGCGGTGGCGATCATGTACCTGTGGACGGCGCTGTTCGCGTTCGGCGCGGCCGCCCTCGTGCGCTGGTCGACGACGACCGTGCTGGTCGTCACCGGCGTCGGGGTGGTCGTCGCCACGCTGCTCACCCTCGGCCCGTTGCGCGGCCGGTCCCTGCGAGACGAGGAGACGTCATGACCGGGCAGCCCCCCGGCAAGCCCCTGCCGGCGGCCGAGGCGGTGTTCCGCCGGGCGCTGCGCGACGTCGCGATCCTGCTCGCGGCGCTGCTCGTCGTCGGCCTGGTGGTCGGCGGCCTGGTCGCCGGGCTGCCCGGCGTGTGGGGCGCGCTCCTCGGCGTGGCGCTGGCGGCGGTCTTCTCGACGACGACGATCCTCGCGATGATCCGCACGGCACGCTCCACGCCTGCGGCGATGGCCGGCCTCGTCATGGGGACCTGGCTGGCGAAGGTGCTGGTCATCATCGTGGCGCTCGCGGTGCTGCGGCCGCTGGACTTCTACTCCAAGCCGATCCTGGGCGGCATGCTGGCGGTCGCCGTCATCGGCTCGGCCCTCCTCGACTACCGCGCGGTGAGCACGGGACGGGTGCCCTACGTCGAACCGGGCCGACGGGACTGAACGGGCGCGTCCGCGAGGACCTAGGGCCACGGTGGCGCTCTGAGAGCATGAGTTAGGCTTTCCGCTGACCATGACGGCCGGGTCGCCGACGAGACGCTCACCCCGCTGCAGAGTCACCCCGAATTCGACCTCACGACCAGCAGGGAGTGCGCCCTGACCAGCCTTGTGACCGTGCTCCCGTTCGCGGCCGACGGTGGCAGCGGGTTCCAGCCCCCGACGATCGCGGACTTCTTCCCCGCTCCCGTCCTGTCCTACGGCACGTGGCTGCAGTTCGACCGGATCGAGCTGGTGCGGGTGGTGGCCGCGCTCGTCGTCGTGGTGATCTTCGTCGTCGCGGCGCGGCGGGCGACGCTCGTGCCCGGTCGCTTCCAGTCCGCGATCGAGTGGGTGCTCGAGTTCGTCCGGGGCAACATCGTGGCGGACGTGCTCGGCAAGGAGGCCGGCGAGCGCTACGTCCCGCTGCTGACCACGTTGTTCGTCGCGCTGCTGGGGTTCAACCTCACGGGCATCATCCCGGGGCTCAACATCGCCGGTACCAGCCGGATCGGGCTGCCGCTGCTCTTCGCGATCTGGGTGTACGTCACGTACCTGGCGGCCGGCGTGCGCAAGTTCGGCGTCGGAGGCTTCCTCAAGAACAGCCTGTTCCCGCCGGGCGTCCCGGTGTTCATGTACGTGCTGCTGACACCGGTGGAGATCCTCCAGGTGTTCGTGCTGCGGCCGGCAACGCTCGCGCTGCGACTCACCGCCAACATGATCGCCGGGCACCTGATGCTCGCGCTGTGCTTCATCGCCACGGAGTACTTCCTCATCGAGGCGACACCGGCGATGAAGGCGTTCGGCCTGCTGACCTTCGTCAGCGGGTTCGTCATGATGCTGTTCGAGGCCTTCGTCGCAGCGTTGCAGGCCTACATCTTCGTCATCCTTGCCGCCGTCTACATCAGCCTCGCGACGGCTGACGAGCACTAACCAACGTGCCCGGCCGATCGGCCGGGCAGCACAGGAAGGAATCGAGCCACCGTGGCAGACACCAGCCTCATCCTCGCGGCCGCCGACACCGTCTCCGGCAACCTCGCCACCCTCGGCTACGGCCTCGCGGTGATCGGCCCCGGCATCGGCCTGGGCATCCTCATCGGCAAGACCATCGAGGGCATGGCTCGCCAGCCCGAGGTGTCCGGCCAGCTGCGCACCACCATGTTCATCGGCATCGGCTTCGTCGAGGTGCTCGGTCTGCTCGGCCTGATCACCGGGTTCCTGTTCAAGTGACGGGCACCGCGCTCGCCGCGGTCGCCCTGGCAGCCGCGGACGGGGGGCAGATCGACGGGATCCGTCTGCTGATCCCGGCGGGCGCCGACATCGTCGGCTCCCTCGTCGTCATCCTCATCATCGCCTGGCCGTTCTGGAAGTACGTCCTGCCGACCTTCCAGAAGGTGTTCGACGAGCGGGCGGCCAAGATCGAGGGCGGCCTGGCCAAGGCCGAGGTGGCTCAGGCCGAGGCCGCGGCGACGCTCGCGGAGTACCAGCAGCACCTGGCCGAGGCGCGTGCCGACGCCGCGAAGATCCGTGATGACGCCCGGGCCGAGGGCGCCCTGATCGTCGCGGACCTCAAGCGCAAGGCGCAGGACGAGGCGGGCCGGATCGCCGAGACGTCACGCAAGCAGATCGAGGCGGAGCGCCAGCAGGCGGCCGTGTCGCTTCGGGGCGAGGTCGGTGCGCTCGCGACCGAGCTCGCGTCGAAGATCGTCGGCGAGTCGCTGGCCGACGAGGCGCGGCGCTCGCGCGTCGTCGAGCGGTTCCTCGACGACATCGAGGCATCGACGACGGCCGGCGCGTCGAAGGGCGCGGGAGCCTGATGCGAGGGACGAGCCGGGCGTCGTTGGCGGCGGTCGCGGGGCGGTGGGAACCGGTCGTCGCGGCGGCCGGCGACGGCGCGCTGCCGCTCGCCGACGAGCTGTTCGTCCTCGTCGACGCGCTCGACTCCTCCGGATCGCTGCGGCGCATCCTGGCGGACCCGTCGTCCGAGCCGGACGGCAAGACGGTCGTGGTCCGCCGGGTGCTCGAGCGGGCCGACCCGCGCACGGTGGCCGTGGCGACCGACCTGGTGACCGTCCGCTGGTCGGACGACCGCGACCTCGCGGACGCGGCCGAGCAGCTCGGGATCGCCGCCGCGCTGGCGGCGGCGGACTCCGCCGGGCAGCTGGACACCGTGGCCAAGGAGCTGTTCGAGATCACGCGCGCGCTGGCGGGCCAGCGCGAGATGCGCCGCACGTTGCAGGACGCCTCCGTGCCCGGTGACCAGAGGGCCGCGCTCATCGACGCGGTCCTCGCCGGACGGGCGACGCCGACCACGCGCGTGCTCGCCCGCCGGGCGGCGGTCGCCCGGCACGGGCGCCGGTTCGTGGTGCAGCTGGGCGACGTGATGGACCTCATCGCCGAGCGGCGCAACCGCCGCGTCGCGACCGTGACGGTGGCAGCGCCGCTCGACGGTGCGCAGCGCGAGCGCCTGTCGGGGCTGCTGGCGACGGCGCTCGGCCGTACGGTCGAGCTCAACGTCGTGGTGGACCCGGCCGTCATGGGCGGCCTGCGCGTGCGGTCCGGACCTGACGTCATCGATGCGACCGTGCTGGCGCGCCTCGCGGACGCGCGGCGCCGGCTGGCGAGCTGATCGACCGACCCCGCACGCGGTGCGTGCGACTCGTGAGGAGACGAAGGAATGGCTGAGCTGACGATCCGGCCGGATGACATCCGGGCCGCGCTGGACCGCTTCGTGCAGTCGTACGTGCCGCCGGCGGCGGCGGCCGAGGAGATCGGCCGTGTCACCCTGGCGGCTGACGGCATCGCGCAGGTCGAGGGCCTGCCGGGCGCGATGGCGAACGAGCTGCTGGAGTTCGAGGACGGCACGCTCGGGCTCGCCCTGAACCTCGACGTGCGGGAGATCGGCGTCGTCGTGCTCGGCGAGTTCGCCGGCATCGAGGAGGGCCAGCCGGTCAAGCGCACCGGCGAGGTGCTGTCCGTGCCGGTGGGCGACGGGTACCTCGGGCGGGTCGTCGACCCGCTGGGTCGTCCGATCGACGGGCTGGGCGACGTCGCCACCGAGGGCCGGCGCGCCCTCGAGCTGCAGGCGCCCGGCGTCATGCACCGCAAGTCCGTCCACGAGCCGCTGCAGACCGGTCTCAAGGCGATCGACACGATGATCCCGATCGGCCGCGGCCAGCGGCAGCTGATCATCGGCGACCGGCAGACCGGCAAGACCGCCATCGCGATCGACACGATCATCAACCAGAAGGCCAACTGGGCCACGGGCGACCCGCAGCAGCAGGTGCGGTGCGTCTACGTCGCGATCGGTCAGAAGGGCTCGACGATCGCCGCCGTGCGCGGCGCCCTCGAGGAGGCCGGTGCGTTGGAGTACACGACGATCGTCGCGGCCCCGGCGTCCGATCCCGCCGGCTTCAAGTACCTCGCGCCGTACACCGGCTCGGCCATCGGCCAGCACTGGATGTACCAGGGCAAGCACGTGCTCATCGTCTTCGACGACCTGAGCAAGCAGGCCGAGGCCTACCGTGCGGTGTCCCTGCTGCTGCGTCGGCCGCCGGGGCGCGAGGCCTACCCGGGTGACGTCTTCTACCTGCACTCCCGGCTGCTGGAGCGCTGCGCCAAGCTGTCCGACGACCTGGGTGCCGGCTCGATGACCGGCCTGCCCATCATTGAGACCAAGGCCAACGACGTCTCGGCGTACATCCCGACGAACGTCATCTCCATCACGGACGGGCAGATCTTCCTGCAGTCCGACCTGTTCAACGCCGACCAGCGGCCGGCCGTCGACGTCGGCATCTCGGTGTCCCGGGTCGGCGGCGCCGCCCAGGTCAAAGCGATGAAGCAGGTCGCCGGGACGCTGAAGATCGACCTCGCCCAGTACCGCTCGCTCGAGGCGTTCGCGATGTTCGCCTCCGACCTGGACGCGGCCTCCCGCGCCCAGCTGGCCCGCGGCGCCCGGCTCATGGAGCTCCTCAAGCAGGGCCAGTACTCGCCGTTCCCGGTCGAGGACCAGGTGGCGTCGATCTGGGCCGGCACCAAGGGCAAGCTCGACGACGTCCCGATCCAGGACGTGCGCCGGTTCGAGAAGGACCTGCTGGACCACCTGCGCCGCAACACCTCGGTGCTGACCACGGTCGCCGAGACCGGGCTGCTCAAGCCCGACACCGAGGCCGAGCTCGACGCCGCGGTCGAGGCGTTCCGCAACGGCTTCGTGACGTTCGACGGCACGCCGCTGGTCGGCACCGGCGAGCCGGAGGCCGGGCCGGTCGAGGTCGAGCAGGAGCAGATCGTCCGGCAGAAGAAGGCCTAGCGGTGGCAGGTTCCCAGCGCGTCTACCGCCAGCGCATCCGGTCCACCCTGGCGCTGAAGAAGATGTTCCGCGCCCAGGAGCTGATCGCGGCGTCCCGCATCGGCAAGGCCCGGGACCGCATGGCGATGGCGACGCCGTACGCGCGGGCGATCACGCGCGCCGTGTCGGCGTTGGCGACGCACTCGGACGTGTCGCACCCGTTCCTCGTCGAGCGGCACGACACGAAGCGCGCCGCGGTGCTGCTGGTCGCGAGCGACCGCGGCATGGCCGGCGCCTACTCGGCGAGCGTCATCCGGGAGACCGAGAAGCTGGTCGCCCGGCTGACCGCGGAGGGCAAGTCCGTGGTGCTGTACGTCGCCGGGCGGCGTGCCGAGTCGTACTACGCGTTCCGGCAGCGTCCCGCACGGCAGGCGTGGGTCGGCACCTCGGATGCGCCGACGAGCGCGGAGGCCGACGATATCGCCGAGGTGCTGCTCGAGGCGTACCGGGCGCCGGCCGACGCCGGCGGCGTCGACGAGCTGCACGTGGTCTACACGCAGTTCGTCAACATGGTGTCGCAGCGCCCGCGCGTCATCCGGCTGCTGCCGCTCGAGGTCGTCGAGGGCGTCGTCGAGCCGGGGCTGGACGACGTGCTGCCGCTGTACGAGTTCGAGCCGAGCCCCGAGGTGGTCCTCGCGGCGCTGCTGCCGCGGTACGTGCGGGCCCGGATCCACGCCGTGCTGCTGCAGGCGGCGGCTTCCGAGCTGGCTGCCCGGCAGCGGGCGATGCACACCGCGACCGACAACGCCGAGGACCTCATCCGCACGTACACCCGGCTGGCGAACCAGGCCCGCCAGGCCGAGATCACCCAGGAGATCAGCGAGATCGTTTCGGGCGCGGACGCGCTCGCCACGGCCTCCTGACGAACCGAAGCGAGGACAGCACCATGACCGCCACCACCGTCGACCCGAGGGCCGCCGAGTCGCACACGCCCGGGGTCGGTCGTGTCGCCCGGGTCATCGGACCCGTCGTCGACATCGAGTTCCCGCCGGACCAGATCCCGGAGATGTACAACGCGCTGACCGTGCCGATCGACCTGGCCGGCCAGGGCGAGGGCGAGTCGAGCCACAGCCTGACCCTCGAGGTGGCGCAGCACCTGGGCGACTCCCTGGTGCGTGCCATCGCCCTCAAGCCGACCGACGGCCTGGTGCGCGGCGCGACGGTGACCGACACCGGCGCCCCGATCTCCGTGCCGGTGGGCGACGTCACCAAGGGGCACGTGTTCAACGTCACCGGTGACGTGCTCAACCTGCAACCCGGCGAGAAGCTCGAGATCACCGAGCGCTGGCCGATCCACCGCAAGCCGCCGGCCTTCGACCAGCTCGAGTCGAAGACGCAGATGTTCGAGACCGGGATCAAGGTCATCGACCTGCTGACCCCCTACGTGCAGGGCGGCAAGATCGGCCTGTTCGGTGGCGCGGGCGTCGGCAAGACGGTGCTCATCCAGGAGATGATCCAGCGCGTCGCGCAGGAGCACGGCGGCGTGTCGGTGTTCGCCGGCGTCGGCGAGCGCACCCGTGAGGGCAACGACCTCATCGTCGAGATGGAGGAGGCCGGCGTCTTCGACAAGACGGCGCTCGTCTTCGGCCAGATGGACGAGCCGCCCGGGACCCGGCTGCGGGTGGCGCTGTCCGCGCTGACGATGGCGGAGTACTTCCGTGACGTGCAGCACCAGGACGTGCTGCTGTTCATCGACAACATCTTCCGGTTCACGCAGGCCGGCTCGGAGGTCTCGACGCTGCTCGGCCGGATGCCGTCGGCCGTGGGCTACCAGCCGAACCTCGCGGACGAGATGGGCGCCCTCCAGGAGCGCATCACGTCCACCCGTGGGCACTCGATCACGTCGCTCCAGGCCATCTACGTGCCGGCCGACGACTACACGGACCCGGCGCCGGCGACGACGTTCGCCCACCTGGACGCGACCACCGAGCTGTCGCGCGAGATCGCGTCCCGCGGCCTGTACCCGGCCGTCGACCCGCTGAGCTCCACGAGCCGCATCCTCGACCCGCGGTACGTCGGCCAGGACCACTACAACGTGGCGACGCAGGTCAAGGCGATCCTGCAGCGCAACAAGGAGCTCCAGGACATCATCGCGATCCTCGGCGTCGACGAGCTGTCCGAGGAGGACAAGACGGTCGTCGCGCGGGCCCGCCGCATCCAGCAGTTCCTGTCGCAGAACACCTACATGGCGACGAAGTTCACCGGCGTCGAGGGGTCGACGGTCCCGGTGGCCGAGACCGTCGAGGCGTTCAAGAAGATCGCCGAGGGCGAGTTCGACCACATTGCCGAGCAGGCGTTCTTCAACGTCGGCGGCCTGGAGGACCTCGAGCGGAACTGGGCCCGGATCCAGAAGGACTACGGGGTCTGATGGCACAGCTCGAGGTCGACATCGTCGCCGCCGACGGCAAGGTCTGGTCGGGGCCCGCGCGCCAGGTGTCGGCGCCGGCGGCTGACGGCGAGATGGGCATCCTGCCGGGGCACACGCCGGTGCTGGCGGTGCTGCGCGCGGGCGAGGTCCGTGTCACGGAGCACGCCGGCACGCCGGCGCTGCGCTGGGTGGTCGACGGCGGGTTCCTGTCCGTCGACTCGGACCAGGTGACGATCGTCGTCGACGACGCCAAGCCGGCTCCCGAGACGCACTGAGGACGACGGCGTGCACTGGACGGTGGGTCTGATCATCGGACTGGCCGTCGCGCTGCTCGTCGTCGCTGCCGTGCTGTGGGTGTCGCGCACGACGACGCTGACGCGTCGGATCGGCTCGTTCAGCTGCCTGCTGGCCGAGCGGGAGTCCGGCCCGTGGCACGCCGGCATCGCGCAGTACGGCCGGGTCCGGATGTACTGGTGGCGGCGCGCGTCGCTCGCGCCGCGTGCCGCAGCCGTCTGGCCGCGCCAAGGGCTCGTGGTGCTGGATCGCCACGCCGTGCCGGCCGAGCCGGGTCCGGGACAGCGCGCGGGTGCGGTCCTCGTGCACTGCCGGGTGGGGCGCGAGGACGGCACGCGCGAGCTGTGGCTCACCATGAGCCCGTCGGCGTACGCGGGCTTCACCGGGTGGATCGAGGCGACGCCCTCGTCCGTGCGGAAGGTGTACTAGTGCGCCTCGTCGTGGCGTCGTGCACGGCCACCTACTCGGGCCGGCTCGACGCGCGCCTGCCGCTGGCGCGCCGGCTGCTCGTCGTCAAGGCGGACGGGTCGGTGCTGCTGCACGCCGACGGCGGCTCGTACAAGCCGCTGAACTGGATGAGCCCACCGTGCACGCTCACGGTCTCCGCGCCGTCCGACGAGGCGGCGGCGGCCGGTGTCACGCAGGTGTGGACGGTGCAGCAGGCAAAGTCCGACGACCGGCTCGTCGTCGAGCTGTACGACGTGCTGCACGACTCCTCGCACGAGCTGGGCGCCGACCCGGGTCTGGTCAAGGACGGCGTCGAGGCGCATCTGCAGGTGCTGCTCGCGGAGCAGATCGAGCTGCTCGGTGCCGGCCACACGCTGGTGCGCCGGGAGTTCCCGACGGCCATCGGTCCGGTGGACATCTTGGCGCGCGATCCCTCGGACGGCTTCCGGCACGTCGCCGTGGAGATCAAGCGGCGTGCGACGATCGACGCGGTCGAGCAGCTGACGCGCTACCTCGACCTGCTCAACCGTGACCCGCTGCTCGCGCCGGTGCGTGGCATCCTCGCGGCGCAGACCATCGCGCCGCAGGCGCGCGTGCTGGCCACCGACCGCGGGATCGACGTGCTGCTGCTGGACTACGAGGCGATGCGCGGCGCCGACGACACCTCGCTGCGGCTGTTCTGACGTCGCACGGGCGCGCCGCGCGACCGGTGCGGACCATGTCACCGAACCCGCGGTCCCGGGGCTGCCGCGCGGTCGCCGTCGTGCCGCAGCGCTGGTCCCGTGGGACGACGGGCCCGGCGGCGGGTGCGCACCGGCTGCGAGGATGGCGCCCGTGACGTCGCAGACCGGTGCCTGGTCCCCGTTCGTGCTCCGCGGCCGGGTGGTGACGCCCGACGAGGTCGTGACCGACGGCGCGGTGGTCGTCGACGGCCCGCGACTGCGCTGGGTCGGCCCCGCCGGTGCGATCCCGGAGGTGTGGCGCGCGGCCCTGCCGCCGCCGGGCGCCGACACGCTGCTGCCCGGCCTGGTCGACGTCCATTGCCACGGTGGCGGCGGCGCGAGCTTCCCGGACGCGACCACGGCGCAGGAGGTCGCGACGGCCGCCCACGAGCACCTGCGGCACGGCACGACGACGCTCGTCGGGTCGCTGGTCACCGCGTCCGGGGACGTGCTCGTCGAACGGGCGCGGCTGCTCGCGGACGCCGTCGAGGCTGGCGTCCTGGCGGGCGTCCACGCCGAGGGGCCGTTCCTGTCCTACGCCCGGCGCGGCGCGCAGAGCCCGGACCACCTGGTGCCGGGCGACCCGGCGCTGGTGCGGCGGCTCGTCGAGGCCACGCGCGGCGCGCTGGTGACGATGACGGTGGCGCCGGAGGTGCCGGGGATCGTCGGGCCGCCCGATGACGTCATGGCCGCCCTGGTGGCTGGCGGCGCACTGCCGTCGATCGGGCACACGGACGGGACGGCCGAGCAGGCGGAGGCGGCGATCGCCCGGGCGGTCGCGCTGCTGCGGTCGCACCCGGCGACCGGGGCGCGGCGTCCCACGGCGACGCACCTGTTCAACGGCATGCGCCCGCTGCACCACCGTGACCCGGGCCCGGTGGCGGCGTGCCTGGCCGCGGCGGCGCGCGGCGAGCTGGTGGTGGAGCTCGTCGCTGACGGCACCCACCTGGCGGACGCGACGGTGCGCGCAGTGTTCGACCTCGTCGGCCCGGACGCGATCCTGCTGGTCACGGATGCGATGGCGGCCGCCGGTCTCGGCGACGGCGACTACCGGCTCGGGCCCATGGACGTGCGCGTCGCCGACGGCGTGGCCCGGATCGTGCAGCCGGACGGGTCCGCGGGGTCGATCGCGGGCGGCGTGTCGCACCTCCTGGACGTCGTGCGCTGCACGGTCCGTGCCGGCGTCCCGCTGGTCGCCGCGGTGCGGTCGGCCAGCCGCACGCCGGCCGCGGTGCTCGGTGCGGGGGACCGCGGCGGTCTGGTGGCGGGACTGCGTGCCGACGTCGTCGTGGTGGACGACGACCTGCGTGCGCACGGCGTGCTGCGCGGCGGCCGCTGGGTGGTGCCGGCCGCCTGAGCGGGCCTGGGCGACTCGGGACATCGAATCGATTCGATCGGGCGCTTCAAGCGTGGTAGCGTCCCCACGCGGCGTCGCCCGGCGCCGTCCTGCGCGCCGCGCGAAAGGCAGCCCATGGCCACGTCCCGCCCCTCCGGTCGTACGTTCCCGGACGACTTCGTGTTCGGCTCCGCCACCGCCAGCTACCAGATCGAGGGTGCGGTGCACGAGGGCGGCCGCGGCCCGTCGATCTGGGACACGTTCAGCCACACGCCCGGTGCGGTGCTCGGCGGCGACACCGGCGACGTGGCGGCCGACCACTACCACCGGGTCGCCGAGGACGTCGCGATCATGAAGGACCTCGGCCTGCAGGCCTACCGGTTCTCCGTGGCGTGGCCGCGGATCCAGCCCACGGGCACCGGGGAGCCCAACGCCGAGGGCCTGGCGTTCTACTCCGACCTCGTGGACCGCCTGCTGGCCGCCGGCATCAAGCCGGTGGTGACGCTGTACCACTGGGACCTGCCGCAGGCGCTCGAGGACGAGGGCGGCTGGTCCGACCGGCAGACCGCCTACCGCTTCGCCGAGTACGCGCGCATCGTCGCCCGCGCGCTGGGCAACCGCGTCGACACGTGGAGCACGCTCAACGAGCCCTGGTGCTCGGCGTTTCTGGGCTACGCCTCGGGCGTGCACGCGCCGGGCGTGACGGACGACGAGCGGGCGCTGCGGGCCGTGCACCACCTCAACCTGGCCCACGGCCTGGCCGCGCGCGCGGTGCGTGACGAGCTGGGCGACGACGTGACGATCTCCGTCACGCTCAACCTCCACCCGTTCCTTCCGGCGAGCGACGCCCCGGAGGACCTCGAGGCGTTCCGCCGCGTCAGCACCATCGGCAACGAGGTCTTCCTGCAGCCGCTGCTCGAGGGCCACTACCCGGCGGACGTCTTCGCCGACACCGCCCACGTCACCGACTGGTCGTTCGTCCAGGAGGGCGACCTCGACCTCATCGCGGTCCCCATCGACCTGCTCGGCCTCAACTACTACGACGACTCGGTGGTGCGTCACGGCACCGCGCCGGTCGGCGACGGCGAGCCCGGCCCGGACGGCCACAAGACGTCGCAGCACATCCCGTGGGTGGGGGCCGACGAGGTCGAGTGGGTGCCTCGGCCGGGGCCGCGCACGGCGATGGACTGGGGGATCCACCCGGACGGCCTGACGCGGATGCTCCGCGACATCTCACGGCGCTACCCGGCCCAGCCGCTGGCCGTCACCGAGAACGGCGCGGCGTTCTACGACACGGTGACCGACGGCCGGGTCCACGACCAGGAGCGGATCGACTACCTGCACGACCACATCGACGCGGTGGGCGCGGCGATCGACGCCGGTGCGGACGTCCGCGGCTACTTCGTCTGGTCCCTCATGGACAACTTCGAGTGGGCGTACGGCTACGACCGCCGGTTCGGCGTGGTGCACGTCGACTACCCGACCGGGACCCGCACGGTGAAGGACTCCGCCCGCTGGTACGCCGAGGTCATCCGCAGCCGCACGGTGGTGCCGCCCGTGGTGGCCTAGCCCGACGTTCGTCGTGCCCCGGGGACCACGAACCGCGCGGGATGATGGCGACGTGCCGAGCAGCCGGAGGTCAGCGAAGCGGCCGTACGCCGCGGCGCACGTGCCGCTCGACCTCGAGCGCGCGACCGGCGGGCGCAGCGCGGAGAGCGGGCCCGACGGCGAGTGGGTGGTGCAGCGGCTGCGCGGCTCCGACAAGGAGTACCGCTGCCCGGGCTGCGACCAGGTGATCCCGGTCGGCACCGCCCACCTGGTCGCGTGGCGCTCGGACGAGCTGCTCGGTGACGGCGTCGAGGGCCGGCGCCACTGGCATCCGGCCTGCTGGCAGGCGCGCGCCCGCCGGGGACCGACCCGCCGATGACGGCGCCCCGGCTGGTCGCGACCGACCTGGACGGCACGCTGCTGCGGTCGGACGGCAGCGTCTCCGCGCGGACCGCCGCGGCGCTGGCGGCGTGCACCGGCGCCGGCCTCGAGGTCGTGTTCGTCACCGCGCGCCCGCCGCGCTGGCTGGTGGACGTGGCGGCGCACGTCGGCCCGCGCGGGGTCGCGATCTGCATCAACGGTGCGGCCGTGGTCGAGGTGGCGACGGGGCGCGTGCTCGACGAGCGCGGCATGGGCGCGGCGCAGGTGGCCGAGCTGGCGCGGCGGTTGCGCGCGGCCGGTGGCGCCGTCCACCTGGCGGTCGAACGGACGGCGGGGTTCGCCTCGGAGCGCGGCTACCAGGGACGGCACGGCGTGCCGCCCGGCAGCCCGGCGGTCGACCGCATCGAGGAGGCGCTCACCGCCTCGACGCTCAAGCTGCTGGTGCGTGCCGACGACGCCGGCGAGGACCTCGACGCCTTCGTCGGGCGCGTCGCGCGGGCGGTCGGGAGCCTCGCGGAAGTCAGCCACTCCCGTGCCGACGGACTGGCCGAGATCGCCGCGCCCGGCGTCTCGAAGGCCACCGCGCTCGCCCGGTGGACGGCCTCCCTCGGCATCGCGGCCGACGAGGTCTGGGCGGTCGGCGACGCGCCGAACGACCTGCCGATGCTTCGCTGGGCCGGCCTCGGCTGTGCGGTGGCCAACGCGCACCCGGACGTGCTGGCGGCCGCGGACCGCGTGCTGCCGAGCAACGAGGACGACGGTGTCGCCGTCCTTCTGGAAGACGCGATGCGGGTGCGGGGCCGGGCATAGGCTCGAGGCGATGAACGCGCAGACCAGCACCCCGATCCGCTCCCTGACCATGCTGCCCGCGCTGCGCGAGGACGTCGAGCTGCACACCGCGGACGGCCTGACGCTCGTCGGCGAGCTCGCGCTCCCCGTCGACACCGACGGCCACCCGGTCACCCCCACCGCGACCCTCGTCACGCTCCACCCGCTGCCGACGCACGGCGGCTACATGGACTCCCACGTGCTGCGCAAGGCGGCGTGGCGACTGCCGGCGCTGGCGGGCATGGCGGTGCTGCGCTTCAACACGCGCGGCACGACGAGCCCGCGCGGCACGTCGCAGGGTGCGTTCGACGAGGGCGACGGCGAGCGGTTCGACGTCGCCGCGGCGATCGAGCTCGCCGAGTTCCGCGACCTGCCGCACGTCTGGCTCGTCGGCTGGTCGTTCGGCACCGAGCTGGCGCTGATGTACGGCCGCGACCCCGCGGTCGAGGGCGCGATCCTGCTGTCGCCGCCGCTGCGGCGCGCGACCGACGAGGACCTCGCCGCGTGGGGCCTGTTCGGCCGTCCGCTCGTCGCGCTCGTCCCGGAGCACGACGACTTCCTCGTCCCGGAGCAGGCCGCGCCGCACTTCGCGGCGGTGCCGAACGCGGAGATGATCGCCGTCGCGGGTGCGCGGCACCTGTGGGTGGGGGAGGCTCAGGTGCGGCGGGTGCTCGACGAGATCGTCGCGCACGTGCTGCCGGGGCACGGCCCGCTGCCGACGGTGTGGGACGGGCCGAGCGTGCAGGTAGCCCGCTCCGGCGACCACACAGGGGAGGATGCATGAGCCCGGCTGCGGTGCGGCGTACCGGCGGTGCGGCGTACGACGAGGGCGCGCTGCCTCTCGTGCTGCTGCACGCGTTCCCCCTGGACTCGCGGATGTGGGACGCGGCCGGGGCCCTCGTGCCTGAGCCGCGCGCGGTATACGCGGTGGACCTGCCCGGCTCGCCGGGGCACACCACCGCACTGCCGGACCCGCCCGCCATGGACACGGCTGCGGATCTCGTCGCGGCCGCCCTGGCCGCAATCGGCGTCACCAGGGCGGTCGTCGCGGGCCTGTCCATGGGTGGGTACGTCGCGCTGGCGCTTGTCGAGCGTCACCCCGAGCTCGTCGCGGGCCTGGGCCTGCTGGACACCAGGTGCGGCGCCGACACCCCGCAGGTCGCGGCGAACCGGCTGGCGCGTGCCGCCCGACTGGAGTCCTCCGGTTCGGTGGCCGACGTCGTCGGCGACGTCGATGCGCTGCTGGGGGAGACCTCTCGCGTCGCCCGCCGGGACCTGCGGGACGACGTGCTGGCCTGGGTCCACGACCAGGACCCGGTGGGACTGGCATGGCAGCAGCGCGCGATGGCCGCGCGCCCGGACCGCACCGCGGTGCTGCGCCACGTCACCGTGCCGGTGAGCGTGGTGGTCGGCGACGAGGACCGGCCCACACCGGTCGCCGAGGCGGAGAGCATGTCGGCGGTGGCGGGTGGGGCGCCGCTCGTCGTCGTGCGCGGCGCGGGGCACCTCACCGCCGTCGAGGACCCCGCCGCGGTGGCAGCGGCGCTCGCCGACCTCGCCCAGCGGGCCGACGTCGCCTAGCGCGCCAGCACGCGCGCGATCGCGACGTCGAGGTCGAGCGACTCGCCGTCCTTGCCGCCGGCGCCGAGCACCAACGGCGGGTCCGACGGCTCCGGCCGCACGCCCCGCACCGCGGCCCGCAGGCTCGTCGGGGCGCGCAGCACGTAGAACTCGCCGTCGGTGTCGACCGCCAGCGACCGGTCCTGCCGCAGGTACCAGCCGCGCAGCGGGGTGCGGTAGGTGTGTCTGCCGTCGAAGCTGCGCACGACGAGGGGTTCCGGGAGGGGACCTTGCGCCAGCGCACACTCGACCAGCCCTCGGAGCATCTGCCTCGCACGCGCCGACTCGGCGGCCTGCCGACGAGCCAGGGACTGCGCGTGGTGGTCCGCCGCCGCGCGGCGCTCCTCGCGCCAGCGAGCGGCGTCGCCCGAGGGTGCGGCTGGTGTCACCGGGCGCTCACCGGGCCGGTGCGGCGTCCTGGTCGTCCACGACGGCGGGCAGCACCCCGGTGTCCTGGGCGTCGGCGTCGGTCGCTGCCTCGGCGGCGGGCGCCGGGGCCTCGTCGTGCTGCGACTCGGGTGCGGGCTCGGGCTCGGGAGTCACCGGCTCGTCGGCTGCCGTCGAGGCGGCTGCGGCATCGCCGGTCGCCGGCTCGTCACCTGCCGCGACGGAGGACGTCCCCTCGCCGGCCGCGCCGTCCGTGTCCGTGGTGCTCGTCGGAGCCGTGAACGCGGCCGAGACCGGCGCCGGGCGGCCCTTCGACCGGGCGGGCGCGCCCTTGGCCGCGGGCTTGCCGGCCGGCCGCGCCGGGTGCGCCTGCGCGAGCTCGGCCTGCAGGCGTCCCGCCTTCTCGAGGGCACCGCGGTCGGGGTCGTTGCCCAGCAGGTTGCGCAGCTCGTCGAGGTAGGTGGTGATCGACTCGCGCTGGCGGTTGAGGTCCTCGACCTGACGCTGGGCGGTGGTCCGCTCGCGCTCGGCCTCGACCATCGCGTCCGAGATCTGCTTCTCGGCGTGCTCGCGCGCCTCGCCGACCACCCGGTCGGCGTTGCGACGGGCGTTGGAGATGAGGTCACGGGCGTGCGCCTCGGCGTCGGCGCGGACCTTCTCCGCCTGCGCCAGGGCCTTGGCGACGCGCTC
>JAJYTJ010000172.1 GCA_021793115.1 Actinomycetes bacterium
CGGCCACGGCACCATCGGTCGTGGCGCCTCCGGCCGTGACGGCGCTCGCCGCGCCGCGCCCACGCACGGCGGCGCCCGCCAGGACGGCACCGGCCGGGACGGCACCGGCCAGGACGGCACCGGCCAGGACGGCAGCCTCCTCGGCTCGGGCGTGCTCGACCTCTCGGCGATCGTGCCGGAAGGCGACCTGCTGCTGCCGCGCCAGCAGCACGACCCCGACGCGCCGCGCGGGCCGATGAGCGCGCCCGTGCGGGTGTCCAGCGGCGTCGTCCACAAGGTGCCGAAGCCGCCGCGGACCGGCGAGGTCCAGCTGTCGCTCGCCGTGCCGGCGCGCCCGCGCCCGGACATCCGCACGGGTCTGCCCATCGGCGCCTACAGCGACGACCAGATGGACGAGATGGCGGCGTGGCTCATGTCCGACGGCCAGGAGCGCACGCGCGACGAGCTCGCCGACGCGCTGCGTGCCGAGCTCGGGCTGACCCGGCGCACCCACCGCGTCGACACCGCCATCCGGGCGGCCGTCACGCGCGCGATGTCCTGAGCCCCGGCGTCTCGTCGTCTCGTCAGCTCGTCAGCTCGTCAGCTCGTCGCGTGCCGCGTGCCGCGTGACGAGTGCCGCGTGACGAGTGCCGCGTGCCGCGTGCGGCGGGCGCTCGCCCGTCGGCGACCGTCGTCGCCGCGTCGGTGGTCCGCCCGGTGGGCCACCGGTGGGCGCGGACGGCCGGTGGGTGCGGACGGCCGGTGGGTGCGGACGGCCGGCGGCGCGGTGCCATGATCGAGCCGTGACCGACGAGCAGGGCAGTCCCCACGCGCGGCGGCGGCGGCGCGCAGTGCGGCCGGCGGGCACGGTGGGGGGCGACGAGGCGAACCTCCGGTCGTCGCTGCCGCTGCCACCGCCCGACGAGAGCGCGTGGGGCCGTGCCCCGGTGTCGGGTCAGCGCCCGGAACCGGTGCGCCGGGCGCCCGACGACGAGGACGTCGGCTGGGGTGCCCGCTCCGACGACACCAACGACGACCGGCTCACCCGGGACCGCCCGCCCCACTGGTGAGTCGCGCGGCGAACCCGCACCGTGACCGGCGAACCGTCGCCCCGGCTGCGGCGTTCGTCGGGCGCGGTACCTGCCACGCTCGGCGGCTCCGCTCGCGCCGGCGGCTCCGCTCGCGCCGGCGGCTCCGTGCGCGCCGCCCGATCCGCTCGCGCCGCCCGATCCGCTCGCGCCGGCCCCGCTCCGTGCGCGTGCTGCTCGGCGTGCGGAGGTAGCTCGGTTCGCGCTGGTAGCTCGGCTTGCGCCGCCTGCGCGGCCCGTTCGGCCAGCGCCGGCTGCTACTCGACCGCTCCCGGCGGGGTCGGCCGGTCGTCGGCCTGGCCCTGGGCCAGCAGGTCGCGGATCTCGCGCAGCAGCGCGACGTCCTCGGGCGGTGCGGCGGGGGCCGGCTCCTGACCGCGGGCCCGCCGCCGGGCGAGCGCGTTGAGCGGCAGCACGATGAGGAAGTAGACGGCGGCCGCGGTGATGAGGAACTGCAGCACCGCGTTGAGCACCGCGCCCACCTTGATGGGCGAGATGGGGTGCGCGGGCGTGCTGGTCTGCCAGCTGTAGGGGCCGATCGCCCAGAGGTCCGTGAGGTTGGGCTGCCCGAAGATCCAGCCGACCAGCGGGCTGATGAGGCTGTTCTGCAACGACGAGACGATGCCGCTGAAGGCGGCACCGATGACGACGCCGACCGCGAGCTCGACCGCGTTGCCGCGGGAGATGAACTCCTTGAAGCCCGCAAGCACCGTGCCCGTGCGGGTGAGCCCGGCTCGCGCCTGGCCGGCCAGGCGCTCGGAGGGACGGGGATCAGGGGCGGCGGCCATGGGCGGGTCCTCTCGGGCGGGTCGGGGGGTCGTCGCGATCATGACACGACCACCGCGAACAGGGCGCGGGAGACGCCCGCGCCGGCGAGCGCGACCGCCTCGTCGGGCCGGACCGCGACGAGCAGGGGAGCGGCCGGCTCGCCCGACGAGCCGAGCAGCCCGCCCCCGCCGTCGGTCGGCGGCGAGGGAAGCACCAGGGCGCCCCGCGCGAGGGTCACGCCGGCGCCGCCCTCCATGGGAGCGGCGAGCAGGTCCACCCGGTCGCCCGGCGCGAGCACGGTGGTCAGGGCGTCGTCGGCGAGGCGCACCGCGGCGACCACCGTGCCGGGCGGCCCGGACAGGTCGGTCCCCACGAACAGCGTGGGCGCGAGCGGCATCCCGGCCGGGACAGGGACCGCCGTCGTGCGTCCGACGAGCGCGGCGCGTGCCTCGTCGGACGCCGCGGCCGCCGCCACCGTGAGCGTCCCGGGCACGGTGGCGACGCGGACGTCGGCGCCCGTCAGCGCAGCCCCGGCCGGCAGGTCACGCGCGGCGACCAGGATGTCCGCGCCGCTCGGCGGGTGCGGCCGCAGCGCGTCCACGGTCGTGGCGGCCGCGAGGCCGAGGCACACCGCGGCGACGACGAACCGCGAGCGCCAGGCCAGCACGCGCAGCCGGCGCCGTAGCGGTGGCGCGACCCTCGGCAGGGGCAGCGGCAGGGCGGCGGCGGCACGGCGACTCACGGCGGCACCCTAGGCGGGCGGCCCCGCCGGACGGGGTGCCCTCGGGACACAGACGAGCGGCGCGCGGGCTGGGGGTGGTTCAGTCGAGAGGGGTCAGGCGTCGTCGGACTCCGGTGCTCGCGCTCGACGCGGCTGGCTGGGCGCGTCCCAGCGCGGTGCCGGTCGGGCCGCGGCGGACTCGGTGCTCGCACCCGCGCTCGGGTGGCCGGGCACGTCCCGCCGCGGTGCCAGCCGATCTGCGGGCCCCCCGGTGCTCGCGCCGGTCTCGGGCGTCCGCACGGGTCGCCGTGGTGCGCCTCAGGCGCTGGCGGCCTTGGCGCTGGCCGTGCTCGTGGTCGACGGGGCGCTGGGCGCCTTGCTCGGGGCGCTCGCCGAGGAGGCCGCGGCCGACAGCGTCGCAGCGGGCGCCGCGGGCACCGTCGACCTCGACGACGAACGGGCGTCCGTGCGGTAGAAGCCGGATCCCTTGAAGACCACGCCCACCGGCGAGAACACCTTGCGCAGCCGGCCGGAGCACTCCGGGCACACCGTCAGAGGGTTGTCGTCGAAGGACTGGTGCACGTCGAACGAATGAGCGCAGACCGTGCACGTGTAGGCGTAGGTGGGCACTGGATGGCCTCCCGGGTCGCATCGGAGTCACGCCGTACAGCGCCGGACTGGCACTCGGCATTCCCGAGTGCCAGATGTTACCTCGTCGCGCTGGGCGCCCCTTGATCAGGTCTGTGCGGGCACCCGGAACCACGTGACGCCGGCGGGCGTCGCCACGGCGTCGACCGCGCGGTCGTGGGGCGCCCGGGGCAGCGGCTCGACGGCCGCGTCGTGCACCTCTTCGGCGTACGTCAGCGCGACCACGGGCGTGCCGGGGCGGGCCAGGCGCAGCGCGCGGTCGTACCAGCCGCCGCCCTGTCCCAGGCGCGTGCCGGCGGTGTCGACCGCCAGCGCCGGGATGAGCGCCACCTCGGCGTCGGCGATCGCCTCGGCGCCCAGGGCCGGGCCGCCGGGCTCGGGCGGGCGCCCGGGCGCGCGCTCCTGCAGGTCGTCCGGTCCCGCGTACTCCGCCCAGTCGCGCTGCAGGCCGCTGCCCAGCACGGGCAGCAGCACCCGGATGCCGTGCCCCGCGAGGGCCTCGAGGAGGGCGCCGGTCATGGGCTCGCCTGGGCGGGCGGCGTAGGCGGACACGCACCGCGCCGCGGCGACCTGCGGCATCGCCAGCGTCACCTCGGCCAGGGCCCGGGCGTCCGCCTCGCGGGACCGGGCCGAGCGCTGTTGGCGGGCCTGCCGGATCCGGCTCCGCCACCGGTCCTTGAGCTCCTCGATCTCCTCCTCGTCGGGGACGTGCGGATGCTCGCGGGCGACGGTGCTCATGTCGACCAGTCTCACACCTCGGGTAGCCAGTGGGGTTACTCGCCTGCTCCGAGCCGCGCGCCGTCCTCGACCACACCGGGGCCGCCGGTCTGCTCGAGGGTGCACTCGCCGTGCACGGACACGCCGGCCCCGAACGTGATGTCGCCGACGACCGTCAGCCGCGTCGCCTCGCGCAGCGAGGGCGCGCCCGCGGGGAAGTGGGCGTCGAACGCGGTGATCGTCTGGAAGTGCGCTGGGTCGAGCTCGACGAGCGGCGCGGCCTCGACGGCGAGCTCCAGCGTGTCGTCGTCGTGCAGCGTGTACGCGTCGGACCGCAGCAGCAGCAGGTCGTTCGTCGTCTTGACCGGCAGGAACCGTGAGCGGGGCGCGACGATCGCCGTGGCGCCCTCGAACACCTCGATCGCCGCCCCCAGCGCGCACTCCAGCTGGACCACGGCGGGCGACGCCTTGTCCGAGGGGTCGACGTGCTTCTCGTTGCGGATGAGAGGCAGGCCGAGCACGCCGCCGCGCTCGACGAGCGTGTCCCGCAGCACCCGCAGGTCGAACCAGAGGTTGTTCGTGTGGAAGTACGGGTGGTGCTCGGTGTCCGTGAAGAAGTCCATCTCCTCCGGCGCGGTCTGCGCCGTGTCGCGCAGGATGAGCCGGCCATCGGCCTTCCGGACGGCCAGGTGCCCGCCCTTGCGGTCGGCCGCGGTGCGGCGGCACAGCTCGGCCGCGTAGGGGGCGCCGGACGCGGCGAACCAGCCGGCGATCCGCGCATCGGGTGCCGCGCCGAGGTTGTCGGCGTTCGACGAGCAGGCGTACCGGAACCCGGCGTCCAGCAGCGCGTCCAGCACGCCCGAGGACAGCAGCGAGGGGTAGATGTCGCCGTGGCCGGGCGGGCACCACTCGAGCGTGGGGTCGGCGGGCCACGTGACGGGCGTCAGGTCGTCGGCCAGCAGCTTGGGCTCCTGGGACTGCAGGAAGTCCAGCGGCAGGCCGTCCACGGCCAGGTCCGGGTACGCCGCGAGGGCGGCGAGCGTGTCGTCGCGCGTGCGGAAGGAGTCCATGAAGACCAGGGGCAGCCGCGCGCCCCACCGGCGCCGCGCCGCGCGCACCTGCCCGACGATGAGGTCGAGGAACGTGCGGCCGTCGCGCACCGGCAGCAGCGACTTGGCGGCGTGCATGCCCATGGACGTGCCGAGCCCGCCGTTGAGCTTGAGCACCACGGTGCGGGCCAGCGCCTCGCCCGCCTCGTCGTCGCCCACCTGCACCGCGTCCAGGCGCGGCGCGTCCAGCAACGGCGCGATGGAGTCCTCGCGGATGAGGCCCGTGGCACCTGCCTCGAGCTGGCGGTAGTAGTGCTCGAACACGTCGATCGCGATGCCGGCGACACCCGCCGCGACCATCTTCTCCCGCGCCAGGCGCAGCCCCTCGTCACTCACGGCCCCCACGCTACCGACTCGTGCCGACACGGCCCGGGCCCCACCTGGTGGCACGATGGCGGCTCGTGAGATCGGTGCAGGACCACCTGGCGGCCGTGCTGGCCGTGGCGGCCCCCGTGGCGCCCCTGGACGTGGTGCTCCACGACGCGATGGGCGCGGTTCTGGCGGAGGACGTCACGGCGGGCCTGGACGTGCCGCCGGTGGCCGTCGCCGCGCGTGACGGGTACGCCCTCGCGGCCGACGACGCCTCCGGCCTCGTCGTGCGACTGCCGGTGGTGGACGACCTGCGCGCGGGTGCGCCGGCCGGCCTGCGCCTCGCGCCCGGCCAGGCCGTGCGCGTCGCCTCGGGGGCGCCGCTGCCGCTCGGCGCGGACACCGTGGTGCCCGTCGAGGAGACCGACCGGGGCACCGCCACGGTCGCGATCGCCGGGCCGGTGCGGGCGGGCCAGTGGGTGCGCGGCGCCGGCGCGGACGTGCGGGGCGCGGACGTGCTGCTGCGCACCGGGACGCGGCTGGGCGCGCGCCAGCTGGCGCTGGCCGCGGCGATGGGTCGGGGTCGCCTGCGGGTGCACCCGACGCCGCGCGTGGTGCTGCTGTCGGTGGGCGACGAGCTCATCGAGCCGCCGACGAAGGGCGCGGCCCGCGTCGGCGCGCACACGTACGAGGCGGACGGGCACGCGCTCGAGGCCGCCGTGCGCGACGCCGGGGCGGTGCCGGTGCGGGTGGGCATCGTGCCCGACGACCACGGCCGCCTGCGCGAGACGCTCGCCGACCAGCTGGTCCGGGCCGACCTCGTCGTGGTCACCGGCGGCCTGTCCGAGCTCGCGGGGGACACCGTCAAGGACGTGCTGGCCGGCGTCGGGGACGTGCGGCTGGACCAGGTGGCGATGATGCCGGGGCGCCGGCACGGGGTCGGCATGCTCGGCGCCGGGCTGGGCCGCGACCGCGACGTGCCGGTGTTCGCCCTGCCGGGGCACCCGGTGGCGGCGCAGGTGGCGTTCGAGGTCTTCGTGCGCCCGGCGCTGCGGGCGATGGCGGGCCACGTGGAGCTGTACCGCTCGTCGGTGGCCGCGACCGTGGACCTGGGCTGGGAGTCGCCGCCCGGGCTGCGCCAGTTCGTGCCCGCCAGCGTGCTCGGCACGCCCGACGAGGGGTACGTCGCGACGCCGCTGGGCGACCCGGCGGCGCCGTCGGTCACCGCGCTCGCGCAGGCGAACGCCCTGGTGGTGGTCAACGAGAAGACGACCCAGGTGCTCAGCGGCCAGACGCTGCACTGCCTGGTGCTGGAGGGATGAGGTCGATGGCGACCGGCTGGCCGGCGGTGCTCGCCGAGGGCAACGTCACGTTGCGCCCCCTGCGGCGCTCCGACTCCCACGCCTGGCTCGCGCTGCGCTCCGACTCCGCCGCGTGGCTGGAGCCGTGGGACGCGACGAGCCCGGTCCCCGTCCTCGGGCCTCGGCCCACGTTCGGGCAGTTCGTCCGGTCCCTCTCGGCGCAGGCACGCTCCGGCACCGCCCTGCCGTTCGCCATCGAGTACTGCGGCGAGCTCGCCGGCCAGCTCACCGTCAGCTCCATCACGTACGGGTCGCTGCGCTCGGCGGCGGTGGGCTACTGGGTGGGGCGCCGGGTGGCCGGGCACGGCGTCACGCCCACGGCGGTCGCCCTGGTGGCCGACCACTGCTTCTTCGTCCTGGGCCTGCACCGGATCGAGGTGAACATCCGGCCGGAGAACGGGCCCTCGCTGCGCGTGGTGGAGAAGCTGCAGCTGCGCGACGAGGGGCTGCGCGAGCGCTACCTGCACATCGCGGGGGAGTGGGCGGACCACCGGACGTTCGCCCTCACGGCCGAGGAGGTGCCCGACGGGCTCCTCGCCCGCTGGCGCCGCCTGCGCCCCGCCGTCACCTGACCGGCCGTCACCCGACGGGCCCTCACCCGACCGGCCGTCACCTGACCGGCCCGAGCGGAGCCGTCCGTCCTCTCACCGGAGGCCAGTGGAGCCGGTTGACACCGACACGCCGTGTGCCGGTGTCAACCGGCTCCACTGGGGCCCACTCGGGGCGGCCAGGGGTTCGTTCGGCGACACGCCCACCCGCGTCACGGGGCGGTGCCGACCACGCCCCTACCGTCGTCGTGTGCCTCAGATCGCAGCACCGGTGGCATGCGTGCTCGCCGGGCTGTGGCTGGCGTACCTGGTGCCGTACAAGCTGCGGCACCGGCAGCAGCTGCTCGAGTCGCGGGCCGACGACCGGTACTCCGAGGCGCTCCGCGTGGTCGCCGTGACCACGCGGGCACCGAGGTCGCAGGTCCCGCGGGGCGGGCGGGTGGTGCGCCAGGTCGGCCCGGCGCACGCAGGAACGACGGGGCTCCTCACCCCGGGCAGAGGGCTGGTGGCCATGGTCACCGGCGGGACAGGAGGCGACACCG
>JAJYTJ010000015.1 GCA_021793115.1 Actinomycetes bacterium
GAACGTCCACGGACTGCCAACGCGCCCCAACGCCTGGGGGGCGTAAAGCGCCTGGTCAGGCGCGCGCGTCACCGCTAGCCATCGCTAGCCAACGCCGAGGGACCAATACCCGGCGTATCGGCTGGCTCATCCGCCCGCCGCGCGGCCGAGGGGGAGGAACGAGCGGGAGACTGCGCGAAGGAGCGCCATGCACGAGCTGGCAGGCTGCCGGCTGATGACGGTCGACGGTGTCGTCGAGGGGCACGTGGTGACGTACGGGGCGGGTGTGCTGCGCCTGCACGTCGGGTCGCCGGGTCCCGTGCATGCCGGCGAGGACGTCGTGGCCGTCGAGGTGCTCGACCCGGTTCGCGGCGAGTGCACCTACCGCGGCCTGGTCGCCAAGGTGCTGGGCACCGCGGTGGACGTCATCGTCGTGGAGGCGACCGGGCGGCGGCAGCGGCGCTCGGCGGCGCGGGCGACCTACCACGTGACGTGCGCGGCCACGGCGGAGCTGGACGACGAGGCCGTGCGCCTGGCCCTCACCGTGCTGGACGTCAGCGCCACGGGGCTGCGGTTCGCGGCCCGCCGCGACCTGCCGCACGGCACCAGGCTCGTCGTGCACCTGCCGACCGGCGGCGCCACCCTCGAGCTGCGCGCCCAGGTGCTGCGCGTCGAGGAGGCGCGCGAGGGGCACCGCTACGGCGCCCGGCTGGTGGACGTCGACGAGCACACCAGCGAGCAGCTGTACCGCCTGGTGCTGCGCCTGCAGCGCGAGGAGCTGCGCCGGCGGGCGGCTCTGGAGGGCTGACGCCGCCGCACCGGCGGGCGGGTCACCCCGCGTGCGGCCGCATCACCGCTCGCACGGGCGGCTCACCGGGCCGGCGGCTGGGTCACCGCTCGCGCGGGCGGCTCACCGGGCCGGCGGCTGGGTCACCGCTCGCGCGGGTGGCTCACCGCGCCTGCGCGGCGAGCCGGGCGGCGCCGACGATGCCGGCGGCGTTGCGCAGGGCCGCGGGCACGATGGGCGTGCGCAGCTGCAGCAGCGGCAGGTACTCGTCGTGCTTCTTGGAGACCCCACCGCCGACGACGAACAGGTCGGGGGAGAAGAGCCGCTCGAGCTCGTCGAAGTAGCGCTGCAGCCGCGTGGCCCACTCGGCGAACGAGAGGTCGTCGCGCTCCCGCGCCGCGTCGGACGCACGCGTCTCGGCGTCCACGCCGTCCACCTCGAGGTGGCCCAGCTCGGTGTTGGGCACCAGCCGCCCGTCGTTGATGAGCGCGGTGCCGATGCCGGTGCCCAGCGTGACCACCACGACGAGCCCGGGCACGTCGCGTGCGGCGCCGTACTCGACCTCGGCGTAGCCGGCGGCGTCGGCGTCGTTGACGGCGAGCACCTGGCGCCCGGTGGCGGCGCGCAGCAGCTTCTCGATGTCGGTGCCGATCCACGACTCGTCGACGTTGGCCGCCGACTGGGCCACGCCGTGACGGACCACCGCGGGGAACGTCACGCCGATGGGCACCGACCGGTGCAGGTCGAAGCTGCGGACGATCTGCTGCACCACGTCCGCGACCGCGGCCGGTGTCGCCGGCTGCGGCGTGGGGATGCGGAGCCGGTCCGCGGCGAACTCGCCGCTGCGCAGGTCGACGGGCGCCCCCTTGATCCCCGAGCCGCCGATGTCGATGCCGAACGCGGTCCGGCCCTTGGCCTTGGGCCGCTGGTCGCGGCTCATGGCAGCGTCAGCACCTCCGCCCCGGTCTCGGTGACGAGGAGCGTGTGCTCGAACTGGGCGGACCGGCTGCCGTCGGCGGTGACCACGGTCCAGTCGTCGTCCCACATGCGCCACTGCTCGGTGCCCAGGTCGAGCATCGGCTCGATGGTGAACACCATGCCCGGCGCCATGACGGTGTCGTACGCGGGGGCCGCGTCGTAGTGGGGCACGACGAGCCCGGTGTGGAAGGCCGGGCCCACGCCGTGCCCGGTGTACTCGCGCACCACGCCGTACCCGAACCGCGAGGCGTACTTCTCGATGACGCGCCCGATGACGTTGATCTGCCGCCCCGGGGCCACGGCCTTGATGCCGCGCTCGAGCGCCGCGCGGGTGCGCTCGACGAGCAGCCGCGACTCCTCGTCCACGTCGCCCACCAGGAACGTCGCGTTGGTGTCGCCATGCACGCCGTCGAGGTAGGCGGTGATGTCGACGTTGACGATGTCGCCGTCCTGCAGCACCGTCGAGTCCGGGATGCCGTGGCAGATCACTTCGTTGACCGAGGTGCACAGCGACTTCGGGAAGCCCCGGTAGCCGAGGGTCGACGGGTAGGCGCCCGCGTCGACGAGGGCCTGGTGGCCCACAGCGTCGAGCTCGTCCGTGGTGACGCCGGGCGCCACGTGCCGGCCGACCTCGGCCAGCGCCTGCGCCGCGACCCGCGAGGCGACGCGGATGCGGCCAACCATCTCGTCGTCGAACACGTCCGGTCCGGTCCAGGGGGTGGGGGCCGGGTGCCCGACGTACTCGGGGCGGGCGATGGCGGCGGGGACGGGGCGCCGCGGCGAGACGCGTCCGGGGACCAGAGGCGCTCGGGTCGTGTGGACAGGGGTCATGCGGTGCAGTCTAGGAGCAGGGCGCCCGTCGATCCGGAGGGAGGCAGCCATGGCTGCCGCGGCCGAGTTCTGGTTCAACACGACCACCGGCACGGTCGAGGAGGGTCGCGTCAGCGACTGGAGCGAGGTCCTCGGCCCCTATCCGACGCGCGAGGCGGCCGAGCGGGCGCTCGCCATGGCGCGGGCCCGGTCGCAGGCGTGGGACCGCGAGGACCGCGCGGACCGCGACTGGGCGTCCGGCCCCGCGACGCGCGACGAGGCGGGCGGCCCGCCGTCCGGCGCCGCGCGCGGCTGAGGCCGGCCGGCGCGGGCGCGCCCGGGTGGTGCGCCGGCGAGTAGCGTCCCGCCCGAGAGCCCGACGACCCGACAGGAGCGGATCGCCATGAGTGTCATCGCCCACGACATCGCACTCGTCGCCCACGACAACAAGAAGGTCGAGCTGCTGCGCTGGGCCGAGTTCAACCGCGGCACGCTGCTCCACCACCGGCTGTACGCCACGGGCACCACCGGCACCATGCTCGAGTACGAGCTGGGCCTGCCGGTGACCCGGCTGCTCTCGGGCCCGGTCGGCGGCGACCAGCAGGTGGGCGCCAAGATCGCCGAGGGCGTCATCGACATGCTCATCTTCTTCTGGGACCCGCTGGAGCCCCAGCCGCACGACCCGGACGTCAAGGCCCTGCTGCGCATCGGCGCGGTGTGGAACGTGCCCATGGCCTGCAACTCCGCGACCGCGGACATGCTCATCTCGAGCCCGGTCATGGACGAGGAGTGGCAGCACAACCGGCCCGACATCACGCCGCGCGCGTGGGAGGGCTCGCAGCCGGCCGAGTGACCGGGGGTCAGGCCCCGAACGAGTGCGACGCGTCGGGGAACGTCCCCGCGCGCACCTCGTTGGCGTAGGCCGCGGCGGCCGCCTGCAGCGCCGCGCCGACCTCGCCGAACCGCTTGGCGAAGCGGGGCGACCAGTCGGTCATGCCGGCCATGTCCACCCAGACGAGCACCTGCCCGTCGCAGCCGGCGCCCGCGCCGATGCCGATGGTGGGCACCCCGACGATCTCGGTGACCTCCTTGGCCAACGGCGCGGGGACCATCTCGAGCACGATCGCCACGGCGCCGGCCTCGGCGATCGCCAGCGCGTCCTCGCGCAGCCGCACCGAGGCCTCCTCACCCCGGCCCTGCACGCGCGGGCCGCCGAGCAGGTTCTCCGACTGCGGCGTGTACCCCAGGTGCCCGACCACGGGGATGCCGGCGTCCGTCAAGGCGCGGACCTGCCGCGCGACCCGGCGGCCGCCCTCGAACTTCACCGCCGCGACGCCGGTCTCCTTCATAAGCCGCACCGCCGACGCCAGCGCCTGCTCCGGGCCCGCCTCGTAGCTCCCGAACGGCAGGTCGGCCACGACGAACGCGCGCCTGGTCGCCCCCGCCACGGCGCGGGCCGCGACCACCATCTCGTCCAGCGTCACGGGCAGCGTCGTCGCGTACCCGTGCATGGTGTTCCCCATCGAGTCCCCGACGAGGAGCATGTCGACGCCCGCGTCGTCGAACAGGCGCGCGGTCACCGCGTCGTACGCGGTGAGCATGACGAGCTTGTCGCCCTTGTCCTTCGCCGCCTGCAGGTGGTGCACGCGCACGCGCTTCGGTGCCTCACTGGTCATGGATCGAGCCTAGCCACGCGCCCCACCCGTGCCCCCACGCCGCCCGTGCGGCGGCGCCGGACCGTCCCCGGCCCGGTGATCCGGCAGGATGTACGCCATGGACAGGCAGCAGGAGTTCGTCCTCCGCACCGTCGAGGAACGCGACATCCGGTTCGTGCGGCTGTGGTTCACCGACGTCCTCGGGATCCTCAAGTCCGTCGCGGTCGCGCCGGCCGAGCTCGAGCAGGCGTTCGCCGAGGGCATCGGCTTCGACGGCTCGTCGATCGAGGGCCTCACCCGGGTCTACGAGGCGGACATGATCGCCCGTCCCGACCCCTCGACGTTCCAGGTGCTGCCGTGGCGAGGCGAGCGGCACGGCACCGCCCGCATGTTCTGCGACCTGCTCACCCCGGACGGCGAGCCGTCGCTCGCCGACAGCCGGCAGGTGCTCAAGCGCGCGCTGGACAAGGCGAGCGACCAGGGGTTCACCTTCTACACGCACCCCGAGGTGGAGTTCTACCTCTTCGAGGCGCCGGCGGACCCGACGAAGGAGCTCGTGCCCGTCGACCAGGGCGGCTACTTCGACCACGTGCCGCGCGGCACCGCGCACGACTTCCGGCGCGCCGCCATCACCATGCTCGAGTCCATGGGCATCTCGGTGGAGTTCTCCCACCACGAGGCCGGCCCGGGCCAGAACGAGATCGACCTGCGCTACGCCGACGCCCTGACCACCGCGGACAACATCATGACGTTCCGCACCGTGGTCAAGGAGGTGGCCCTCGAGCAGGGCGTCTTCGCCTCGTTCATGCCCAAGCCGCTGGCCGGCGCGCCCGGCTCCGGCATGCACACGCACCTGTCGCTGTTCCAGGGCGACAAGAACGCGTTCCACGAGCCGGGCGCCGACCTCGAGCTGTCGAAGGTGGGGCGCCAGTTCATCGCCGGCCTGCTGCACCACGCGCCGGAGATCACGGCCGTCACCAACCAGTTCGTCAACTCCTACAAGCGGCTGTGGGGCGGCGCGGAGGCGCCGAGCTACGTCTGCTGGGGGCACAACAACCGGTCGGCGCTCGTGCGCGTGCCGATGTACAAGCCGGGCAAGGGCAACTCCAGCCGCGTCGAGTACCGGGCGCTGGACTCGGCGGTGAACCCGTACCTCGCGTTCGCGGTGCTGCTGGCCGCGGGGCTGTCCGGCATCGAGCACGGCTTCGAGCTGCCCGAGGGCGCCGACGACGACGTGTGGGAGCTCACCGACGCCGAGCGCCGCGCGCTGGGCATCGACCCGCTGCCGACGTCGCTGGAGTCGGCGCTCGAGGTGATGGAGAAGTCGGAGCTGGTGGCCGAGGCGCTCGGCGAGCACGTGTTCGACTACTTCCTCAAGAACAAGAGCCAGGAGTGGCGCGAGTACCGCGCCCAGGTGACGCCGTTCGAGCTGCAGCGGTTCCTCCCGCTGGTCTGACGTGATCGCCCGGGGTCGCGGCCCGTCGCTGGCGGCGCGCCTGTCGCGCGCCGGCGTGGCCGACGTCGACCGCGGCGAGCGCCTGCTCGCCGATGCCGACCTGGTCGCGGTGCTGCCGGACGGTCCGGAGGACCTCGTCGGCGCGCTCGCCGACGCCGCCGACCCCGACGAGGCGCTGCTCACGCTGACGAAGCTCGCCGCGGCGGTGCGGACGGACGACGAGCTGCGGGGCCTGCTCGCCGGCGCCCTGGGCGACGACGGCCCGGCGCGCGACCGGCTGGTGCGCGTCGCGGGGGCGTCGGTGGCGCTCGGCCAGACGCTCGTGGCGCACCCCGGCACGCTGCGCGCGGTGCTGGCCGACGAGCCGGGCACGGGCGTCGACGCGCGCGCGGTGCGGGCCGAGCTGCTCGCCGCGGTGGGCGCCGACCCCGGCGCCGCGCTGCCGGTGGCCGCCGTGGTGGGTGCCGACGGCGTCGACGCGATGCGGCGGGCCTACCGCGCCCGGCTGCTGCGCATCGCCGCGACCGACCTCACCGCGCCGGACCCGCTGAGCCGGATGCCCGGCGTCGCGGCGGCGCTCGCCGACCTCGCCGGCGCCGCGCTGGAGGCGGGCCTCGCGCTCGCCCGCGCCGAGCAGCCGGACGGTGCCGCGGGCGTGCGGCTCGCGGTGATCGGCATGGGCAAGGGCGGCGGCCGGGAGCTCAACTACGTCTCCGACGTGGACGTCGTCTACGTCGTCGAGCCCGCCGCCGGGACGAGCGAGGCGGACGCGCTCGCGGTCGGCGCCCGCCTGGCGACCGCCCTGGCGCGGGCGTGCTCGACGCCGTCGGGCGAGCCCGCGCTGTGGCCGGTGGACGCCGCGCTGCGGCCCGAGGGCAAGGACGGCCCGCTCGTCCGCACGCTCGAGAGCCACCGCGCCTACTACGAGCGGTGGGCACGCACGTGGGAGTTCCAGGCGCTGCTCAAGGCGCGCCCGCTCGCCGGCGACGCGGAGCTCGGGCGGGCCTACGTCGAGATGACGCAGCCGTTCGTGTGGGCCGCCGTGGGGCGCGAGAACTTCGTCGAGGACGCGCAGGCGATGCGCCGCCGCGTGGAGCAGCACGTGCCGCTGGACCAGGCGGATCGGCAGATCAAGCTGGGTGCGGGCGGCCTGCGTGACGTCGAGTTCACGGTGCAGCTGCTGCAGCTGGTGCACGGCCGCGCGGACGAGTCGATCCGGTCCGGCTCGACGCTCACGGCGCTGTCCGCGCTGGCGGCCGCCGGCTACGTGGGCCGCGACCACGCCGCGCAGCTGTCGGTGTGCTACCGGTTCCTGCGCGTGCTGGAGCACCGGATCCAGATGTGGCGCATGCAGCGCAGCCACCTCATGCCCACCGCCGAGGCGGACCTGCGCCGGCTCGCGCGCTCGGTCGGCATGCGGGCCGAGGGGGCGGACGGGCTCGTCGAGCGCTGGCGCGGCGTGCGCCGGGACGTGCGCCGGCTGCACGAGGAGCTCTTCTACCGCCCGCTCCTGCCCGCGACGGCCCGCCTGTCCGAGGCCGACGTGTCGCTCGCCCCCGAGGACGCGCGCCAGCGCCTCGCCGCGATCGGGTACCGGGACCCCGCGGGCGCCGCGCGCCACATCGCCGCGCTCACCGAGGGTCTGTCCCGCCGCGCGGCGATCCAGCGCCAGCTGCTGCCGGTGATGCTCGGCTGGTTCGCCGACGGCCCGGACCCGGACGGCGGGCTGCTCGCGTTCCGGCGGCTGTCCGACGAGCTGGGCAGCACGCACTGGTACCTCAAGCTGCTGCGCGACTCGGGCACGGCGGCCGAGCGGCTGGCGCGCGTGCTGTCGACGTCCCGCTACGTCGCGGACGCGCTCATGCGCTCGCCGGAGTCGGTCACGTGGCTCGACGACGACGCCGAGCTCGAGCCGCGCGGCGAGGAGCGGCTGGCGGCCGAGGTGGACGCCGTGCTGACGCGGGCCGACGAGCCCGTCGCCGCGGTCACCACGCTGCGGGCGCTGCGCCGGCGCGAGCTTGCCCGCACCGCGACCGCCGACGTGCTGGGCGTGACGACGGGCATCCGCGCGTCGCAGTCGCTGAGCGTCGCCGCGGACCAGGTGCTCGCGGGCGCGCTGCGCGTGGTCCGGTGGGAGGCCCGCGCCGAGCGCGGGCTGGCCGACGACCCCGCGCAGCTGCTCGTCGTGGCGATGGGGCGGCTCGGCGGGGCCGAGGTGGGCTTCTCGTCGGACGCCGACGTGCTGTTCGTCTACGACCCCGCGCCCGGCCAGGACCCGGTGGTGGCCCACGAGTACGCGATGTCCGCCGCGACGCAGCTGCGCCAGCTGCTCGGCGCGGTGGGGCCGGAGCCGCCGCTCGCGGTCGACGCCGACCTGCGCCCGGAGGGCCGCAACGGCCCCCTCGTGCGCTCGCTCGACTCGTACGCCGAGTACTACGGGCGCTGGCGGTCCGTCTGGGAGGCGCAGGCGCTGCTCCGCGCCCGGCCGGTCGCGGGCGACGCGGAGCTGGGGGAGCGGTTCGTCGAGCTCGTCGCGCCGGTGCGCTACCCGGCGGGCGGGCTGGCGGCCGCCGACGTGCGCGAGGTGCGACGCATCAAGGCCCGCGTCGAGGCCGAGCGCCTGCCGCGCGGCACGGACCCGGCGCGGCACCTCAAGCTCGGCCGCGGCGGGATCTCCGACGTCGAGTGGACGGCGCAGCTGCTCCAGCTGCAGCACGCCGCCGCGGTGCCCGGGCTGCGCACGACGAGCACGCTCGACGCGCTCGCGGCCGCGACGGCAGCGGGCGTGCTGGACGGGGACGACGCGGCGGTGCTGGTGGACGCGTGGACGTTGGCCTCCCGCATCCGCGACGCCAACGTGCTGTGGACCGGGCGGGCCGACGGGCCGCACGCCGACCTGCTGCCGCACGACCGCGCCGCGCTCGCGGGTGTGGCGCGCGTCATGGGCCTGCCCGCCGGCTCGTCGGCGGAGCTGGAGGAGCGGTACCTGCGCACGGCGCGCCGCGCCCGGCAGGTGGTCGAGCGCGTCTTCTACGGCTGACGCGGCGCGACCAGGGAGGGACGCCTGCACCGCACGGCCGGGGGATCCTGGCAAGATGCGGCAGGGCGTAGGACGAACGGCTCGAGGGATCGGGGTCACGGCGGTGGCGGGTGTGTGGATCTTCGGCGACCTGCCCCTGGGGCAGGCCGCCGGGCCCTCCTACATGCTCGAGTCGTGGGCCCGCGAGCTCGGGCGGCAGGGCTTGGCGCCGCGGACCTTCACGCCGGCGGGCGGGGTGCGGGGGCGGCGCCGCGACGCGGCGCAGGTGACGTTCCGGTCGCTGCGCCACGTCGGGTACCCGGGGGACCACCACGCGCGGTACTCCACCGCGGCCGAGCTGGTGCGCGCGCGCCGCGAGCTGCCCGACGTCGTCGTCGTGGCCACGCTCGGTCGCGTGGGTGTGCTGGGCCTGGTCATCGCCGCCTTCTACGGGATCCCGCTGGTCGTCGTCGTCTCGACGGACACCACCAGCGCCACGGCTTACTACAGCGCCGCCCGGGCCGTGGTGTCCGGTGGTCTCAAGCCCGCGCTGCTGGCGGCCGTGTCCCCGCGGGCCCGGGCCGCGTTCCTGCGCCGCCCCGGGTCCGGGGGTGGCCAGCCGCTCGGCCGGTTGGTGGCGCGCATCACCGCCGCGCTGCACGCCGACGCCGACGAGGTGGTGCTGCTGTCGGCCAAGGGCCTGTCGACGTACGGCGGCGCGTGCTCCTCGGCGCACGTCACGGTGATCCCGGCGGGCATCGACCGGCTCCCCGCCGGTCCGGTGCCGCCGGAGCTGGCGTGGCGGCCCGGCGCGCTGCGCGTGCTCTACGTGGGGCGGTTCGCGCCCGAGAAGAACGTGCTGCTCCTGGTGCAGGCGCTCCGACTGGCCCTGGACCGGGGCGTGGACGCGCAGCTCGCCCTGGTGGGCGAGGGGCCGCTGCGCGAGCGCCTGGTGGCCGAGGCGGACCGGCTGGGGGTGGCCGACCGCGTGGTGGTGGTCGGGCCCTTCCCGCGCGCTCACCTCGGGGGCGTGTACGCCGGCGCCGACGTCTTCGCGTTCCCCTCGGTGGCGGACACGCAGGCGTTCGTGCTCAACGAGGCCGCGCACGAGGCGCTGCCGCTGCTCGTCTCGGACACCGTCAACGGCGTGGTGGCGCACGACGTGTCGGCCCTCGTCGTGCCGCCCGACCCGGCGCGCTACGCGCAGGCCCTGGCGCGCCTGGGCGACCGGGAGCTGCGGCAGCGGTTGGGTACGGCCGCGCGCGAGCTGGCGCAGCGCCTCGGGGAGGCCGCGCAGTGCGCGCGCCTCGCCGACGTCATCGGCCGCGCCGCGGGCTGGCCGCCGGCCCCGGCGCGGGCGGCTGCCGACGATGCGCCGGCAGGTGCCGAAGGGGGACCCGCGCAGCTGCCGGCCTGGGGCGGGGCGAAGCCCCCCGCGCCGGCCGACGCGAGCGTCACCGCGGTCGCACGGACCAGATGACGTCCCCGCCGCGCACCCGGTGGGCGCGGCGTAGGAGGGGCCCCAGCTGGCGCATGCCACCCAGCGCGGGGGTCTGGCTCCCGTACTGCGCGACGGCGGCGAGCTGCCGTTCCTGGCACCAGTCGTCCACCGGGTGACGCTCGGCGTGCCAGACGAGGTCCGGGTGGCCGGGCAGGTAGGCCGGGAGCGACGGGCCGGCGGCGAGCAGCGGCGTGGTGAGCAGCACCAGCCCTTCGAGGGGCGCGACCCAGCCCGGCGCGTCCAGCACGCGCCGGGCGACGGGCTCGCGCGCCTGGCCGGTCACCGGGTGCCGGCGGCGGGCGGCGTTGCCCAGGGCGTAGAAGTCCTCGTAGAAGCCCACCCGGTCCGTGGCGTCCAGGCGCAGCGCCGCCGTGAGCAGCGCGACGGCCACCTCGACGTGGTCCACGTGGTGGCCGATCCCGAGCGGCGCGAGCACGCGCGTGCCCGGCAGCGCGAGGGCCTGGGCCGCGATCTCCTCGAGCCGGGCGAGCTCGCCGAACCCCGCGCGCGTGGCGGGCGTGCGGAACGCCGCACGCAGCCCCCGGGCCGGCGGCGTACGCCAGACCCGCTCCGGCAGGTCGAGCCGGCGGGCCCCCGCGCCGAGGATCCCCAGCGCGCGGTCGTCCTCGGCGATCCGCGCGGCGTAGTCCGCGAAGGGGCGCAGCTGGCGCGGCACAGGGCCGGTGGGTGCCCGGGTGAACGCGGTCCAGACCGCCACGGGACGACCGGCGCGGGCGCGGGCGGCGACCTGCGCGCCGAGCGAGAGCACGGCGTCGTCCAGGTGCGGGGAGAGCACCACCCACCCGCCGGACGCGACCACGGCGCCGATCATGCCAGGCGTCCGCGGGTGAGCGGGCCCTGACCTGCGCGGCGGCCGCCCGGGATGCCCGACCGCGGCGGCGGTGTGACGCTGGGACGACGAGAGGAAGGAGCGCCCACGGCTGTGACACCGTTCAAGGACCTGCCGTTGGCGGATCACGACCGCGAGTGGGACGGCGCGGCGGCCGTGGTCCAGGGCTCGCGCGGCGGCGTCTCGTTGCCGGCGAAGGACGTGGACCGCGCCGAGAGCCACCTGGCGCCGTACGACCGCGCGATGGGCGAGACGCCCCCGTGGGACCGGGACTGAGCGCCCCGACGGGCGCCGTGCACGAGAGGATGCCATGACCGCCAACACACCGGGGACCCCTTTCGGCGCCCGACCGGAGCCCGGGCCCCACGGCGCGGGCACGCCCCCCGTGCGTGGCGTCCCGCGACAGCGGGGCCCGCTGCCGCCGGACGAGCCCGCACCCGGGTCGGACGACGACGGGCCGGAGGAGGGCTTAACGCCGCCGGACGAGCTGCCCGAGCGGCCGGCACCGCCGGACACGCACCGGTAGCGGTCGGACGCGCCCGGCGAGGGCGAGTGCCCTACCGCCGCCCGTCCTCGTCGGCCAGCGCCTGGCTCAGGTGCTCGCGCAGCACCGCCGCGTGGTTGACCACCGGGTCGTGCGCCGCGAACAGGAGGGTCACCGTGCCGTGGGCGCGCGCGAGCTCCAGGAGCTCGCCGACGGCCTCGCGGGCGGGGGAGCGGTCGAGCTCCGCCCGGTAGCGGTGGGCGAAGTCGTCGAACCGCGCCGGGTCGTGGTGCCACTCGACGCGCAGCGCGGGGCTCGGGGCGGCGTCCTTGAGCCACCGGTCGGCCGCCGCGCGCTCCTTCGTCAGGCCGCGGGGCCAGAGGCGGTCGACGAGCACGCGCACGCCGTCGTCGGGCGCCGGGTCGTCGTACACGCGCTTGAGGCGGAACGTCGGGCTCATGGGCAGCCTCCGGCCGGGGAAAGGAGCGGTGCCGGGCCCCTCCAGGTGTAGGCCCGGCACCGCCGTCGGACCAGGTTCACGCGGCCCTGCGTGTCACCTTCACGTGCCACTCGGTCGGGCCCTCGACCAGGTACTCGACCTCGATCGGCGCGCGCTGCGACAGCTGGGTGAGCATCGGCACCGGGGCATGCGGGGCGATGAGCACGATCGAGCCGCCCGGGGCGATGGCCTCGAAGGCGCCGAAGATCGCGGCGTGCCGCACGGCGTGCGGGATCGCCCGCACGTCGAGGACGGGGGTCTCGTCCTCGTGCTCGTGGCAGTCGCAGGTGTGGCCGGCCGGCGCGGCCGAGTCGTCGTGGATCTGGATGGCCTCAGTCATGCTCTGCTCCTCGATGGGCTGGCGCCGGGACGGTGCCCGGCGTGGGTGCCGGCGCGGTCAACCGCACCGACAGGTCGGTGAATCCCCCGGCCGGGTACGCGGCGCGGGTCGGAGGCTCGTCGGGCCACGGCTCGATGCGCGAGGTCGCGGCCAGCAGCTCCTCGACCAGCACGCGCAGCTCGAGCCGGGCCAGGGGCGCGCCGGGGCACACGTGGATGCCGGCGCCGTACAGCAGGTTGTCGGGCGCGGGCCGGCCGAGCCGGAACTCGTCCGGGTCGCCGAACACGTCCTCGTCGCGGTTGGCGGACGCCCACAGGGCCGTGAGCCGGTCACCCGGCGCGAACCGGCGGCCCGCGAGCGTGGTGGGCCGCGCGACGACGCGCCGGCTGGCGACGAAGGGCGGTTCGATGCGCAGCATCTCGTCGGTGGCCTCCGTGATGGTCACCGGGTAGCGCCGCAGCGCCTCCTGCACGTCCGGCCGCGTGGCGAGCAGGTGCACGACGATGCCCACCGAGGCGGCGATGGTGCCCAGCTCGCCGACGGTCCAGTTGCGCAGGATCGACACCAGCTCGGCGTCGGTCAGGGGCCGGCCGTCGACGGTCTCGCGCAGCAGGCGCGTCGTGAGGTCGTCGGGCGCGTCGCCCCCCAGCGCCCGGCGCTCGTCGAGCAGCTGCGTGATGTAGCCGTCGAACTCGTCGGCGACCGCCGCGGTGGCCACGGGGTCGCGGGCCAGCGTCGCGGCCCGGTTGCGCGCGGTCCAGGCGCGCAGCGGCTCCTCCAGCCGCTGCGGCCAGCCGAGGTAGGCCGACTGGACCTGCAGCGCGAAGGGCTCCGCCAGCTCGGTCATGACGGCCGCGCGGGCGCCGCGCGGGAGCCGTGCGACGAGCCGCGCGGCGATGGCGCGGCACGCCGGCTCGAACGGCTCGACGACCTCGGGCGTGTAGTACTGGTCGACGATCGCGCGGAACGCGGTGTGCTCCGGGGGGTCCATGCCGTTGGGCACCTGCACGTGGCTGGAGACCGCGTTGGAGAAGGTGTCGTGGTCCAGCGCGGTGCGCAGCACGTCGGCGTGGCGGAACAGGGTCCAGGTGCCGGTCTCGTCGTGCGCCACGGGGCAGCGGCCCCGCATCTCGTCGTACGCGGCGACCTGGTCGGCCAGGACCGCGGGGGACCGCGGGTCCCAGGCGGGGGGCGACGCGGGGTCCTGGTCCGGGTCCCCGGCGTGGTCAGCGGGCATGGTCCGGCTCCGGCGCTCGGAGGGTCAGCAGGCACAGCTGCTGCTCGACGAAGGGCACGAGCCCCACCTGGACACCCTCACCCCGGGTCGCGCGCCGCGCCAACCCCTGCGCCAGGCCGAGGTGCACGCGGCACACGACGTCCGGGTGCCGGCGGGCGGCGTCCCGGAACGGACAGGCCCGCAGGCGCAGCGTGTCGCCGGCCGGCTCGGGGTCGAAGCCCAGGCGGCCGAATGTCTCGGTGATGGCCTCGGCGGCGGTGCCGGTGGGCTCGGGCAGCTGGTCGGCCCAGCGCCGGCCGGCCGCGAGCGGGCCGTCGGCCCGGTCGGCCGCGGCGGCGGCGTCGGCCAGCGCCTCGATCATCCGGTCGCGCGCGTGGCCGGCGTCCAGGCCGACCGCGCGGAACACGACGCTCGGGCGCCCGCGCCGGGGGGCGTGCCGGGTCTCGCGCACGACGAGGCCGGCCTCCTCGAGCTGGTCGAGGTGGAACCGGACGGTCGACACGTGCAGGTCGAGGAGGGCGGCGAGCTGCTGGGCGGTGGGCGGGGCCGCAGCGGCGTCGAGCACCTCGAGCACGCGCTGGCGCACCGGGGAGGCCAGCGCGGCGTGCCGGCCGGCGTCCACGAGCTCGCTCATGGATTTAACGTATCACTTTCCGCTATATTCGTGACGACCCGACGACGACGGAACGGAGACCCCGTGGCCCGCCCCTCGGTCGCGCCGACCGCGACCCGCCGCACGGCCGGCACGCGCGTCCCGCCCGTGCGGCTCGCCGTGCTCGCGCTGGCGCTGGCCGCGGCCCTGTCGGGCCTGGACGCCGCGCTGCTGCGCGTGGGTGTCGTGGCGCCGGTGCGCTCCGAGACGCTCGCGGACCAGCACGGCGTGCTCATGGTCTACGGCTTCCTCGGCACGGCGATCGCGCTGGAGCGCGCGGTCGCGTTGCAGGCGGGCGCCCGGCGCGCGGCCTGGGCGTACGCCGCCCCGATGGCGGGCGGCCTCGGCGCGGTGCTCGTGATCGTGCAGGCCGCGGGCCTCCTGCCGGCGGGCCGGACCCTCCCCGGCGGGGCCTGGGTCGCCGGCATGGCGGTGTTCGCCGCGATCTACCTGGCCGTCTGGCGGCGCCAGCAGTCGTACGCCGTGCTGGTCCAGCTGCTCGGCGCGCTGGCCGGGCTGTTCGGCGCGGCGCTGTGGGCGCGGGGGCTCGAGGTCGCGGCGGCGGTGCCGTGGTGGGCCGCCCTGCTCGTGCTGACGATCGTCGGGGAGCGGCTCGAGCTCGCGCGCGTGGCCTTCATGAGCGCCGCCGTGGAGCGGCGGATCCTCGCCGAGTCGTGCGTCCTGGTGCTCGCGCTGGCCGCAACGGCCCTCAGTCCGGCGTGGGGCTACCCGCTGCTCGGGCTCGCGCTCGGCGTGCTCATGGTGGACGTCGGTGTCCACGACATCGCGTGGCGCACCATCCGGGCTCGCGGGCTGACCCGCTTCATGGCCGCCTGCATGCTGGCCGGGTACGGCTGGGCGCTGGTGTCGGCGCTCGTCTGGATCGTCGGCGGCCCGGCCCTCGACGGCTACCGGTACGACATCGTGGTCCACTCGCTGACCATCGGGTTCGTCATGTCGATGATCCTGGCGCACGCCCCGGTGATCGTCCCGGCCCTCGCCAGGCGGCCGCTGCCGTACCACCCCGTGATGTGGGCGGTGTGGGGGTTGCTGCACGCCGGGCTGCTGGTGCGGGTGGTGGCCGGGGCGCGCGCGGCCGCCGGCGCATGGCAGGTCGGCGGGACGCTGAGCGTCGTGGCGCTGCTCGCGTTCCTGGTCTCGACCGTGGCGCTCGTCGTGCGCGGCGCGGTCCCGAGCAGGTCCTCGACGAGGCCGGCCGACGATCGGTCGGTCGGCGCCGCCGGGGCAGGCGGGCTCGCGGCCGGCGGAGCCGACGACGACGAGCCGGAGGTCGCCCGGTGACCGCCGCCCCGGGCGTCGTCGCGCCGCGTCGCGCGCGCACGGACCAGATGACCTCGGCCTGGATGGTCGCCGCGCTCGTCGTCATGGCCATCGGCCTCGCGGCCCGCAACGTCCTGCCGCAGCCGCTGTGGACGATGATCCACGTCGTCACGCTCGGCGTGCTCAGCAACGCGATCCTCCAGTGGTCGTGGTACTTCGCGCGGGCCCTGCTCCACCTGCCCGCGGACGACCGCCGCTCTGGCCGCGGCGCGCGGGCGCGCAGCGGGGCGTTCAACGTCGCGCTCGTCGGGCTCGTCGCGGCGATGTGGACCGCCAGCGCGTGGGGCACGGTCGTGGCGGCGGGCGCGGTCGGCGTGGTCGTCGCCTGGCACGGGCTCGCGCTGGTGCGGGCGGCGCGCACGCGGCTGGCGTCGCGGTTCGCCGTGGTCATCCGGTACTACGTGGCCGCCGCGGCGTTCCTCGTCGTCGGGTGCGTCCTGGCCGGGTTCGTCACCGTGGCGATGTTCGCCCGCGGCGCCCCCGCGTGGCTCCTCGCGGCACGGGACGGCATCACGCTCGCGCACGCGCTCGTCAACGTCGGGGGCTGGGTCGGCCTGTCGATGGCGGGCACGCTCGTCACGCTCGGCCCGACGATGCTGCGTACGCGCATGGACCCCACCGCCGTCGACGCCGCGGTGGGCGCGCTGCCGTGGCTGGCCGGTGGGATCGCCGTCGCGGCGACGGCCGCGGGCCTGGGCTGGATGCCCGGCGTCGGGCTCGGGCTGCTCGTGTTCGCGGGCGCGGCGGCGGTGGGAGTCGTCGTGCCGCTGGTGCGCGAGGCGCGGGCCAAGGCGCCGCGCACGTACGCGACGTGGACCACGAGCGCCGGTCTCGGGTGGGTCCTCGTCGGGCTCGTCGCCGTCGCGGCCGGCGCCGTCACCGCGCCCGACGCCACCGCGCTGCGCGACCACGACCTGCCGTGGCTGGCGGTGCTCGGCGCCGGCGGCCTGGCGCAGGTGTTCGTCGGCGCGATGACCTACCTCATGCCGGTGGTCGTCGGGGGCGGGCCGGCGGCGGCGCGTGCCGGCATGCGGGTGCTGGAGACCGGCTGGACCCTGCGCGTGACGCTGCGCAACGCGGCGCTCCTGCTCGCCGCGCTGAGCGGGGCCGGCGGCGGCCTCGGCAGGGTGTGGTGGGCGCTCGTGGTCGCCTGCTTCGCCGGGGATGTCGCCGCGTTCGCGTTCGCGGGTGTCACGCAGTCCCGCGCCCGCCGCGCCCCCGCCGCGCCGTCCCCGACGCCCCCCACCCCCACCCCCACCCCCACCCCCACCCCCACCCGCACCCCCCACCCCGACCGACCCGCTCCGCGAACACGGCAGTCCGGCCCGAGCACGGCAGTCCCACCTGCCGTGCTCGACGCCAACTGCCGTGCTCGCGGTCAGGGCGACGGTGGGGGTGGGGGCGACGGTGGGGGTGGGGGTGGCGGGGTGTGTCGCGCATGACGAGGGGAGATCTCGATGTCTGACCTGACGCCGACGAGCGGGCCGCGGGCCCTGCCAAGCCAGGAGGGCAGTCCCGTCGCGCGCGCCGGCATGGCCGTCGTGGGCGTGGTGGTGGTCGTCGCGCTCGCCGTCACGGCCCTGCTGGTGCGGCCCGCGCTGGCGGCGGCGCAGGCGACGGGCGTCCCGGCCGCCGAGCCGGTCGCGGGGTCCGGCGCGGCGGTGACGCCCACCGGGCACACCACCGAGGTGACCGTGACGGTCCACGGGATGGCGTTCACGCCCTCGTCGATCGACGTGCCGGTCGGCGACCGGTTGCGCGTCACGCTGGACAACACGGGCGACCAGCGGCACGACCTCGTCCTCGCGAACGGCGCGACGACCGGCGTGCTGGCGCCCGGCGCCCGGGCGACGGTCGACGCGGGCGTGATCGGGGCCGACCTGGAGGGGTGGTGCTCGCTGCCCGGACACCGGCAGATGGGCATGGTGATCCACGTCCACGTCGTCGGCGCGGCGGCGCCGGCGCCCACGTCGTCGGGCGCGGCCATGGCGGGCATGGGCGCCGCCTCGTCGGGCTCGTCGTCCGCGCCCACCATGGCGGAGCTCCAGCAGGAGGCCGCCGCGCTGCCCGCCTACCCGGCCGAGCTGCCGCCGCTGGAGCCCGGCACCGAGCACAGCTACACGTTCCACGTCACCGAGCAGCCGGACCCCGTCACAGGCGCGCTCACGCGCGAGACCTGGACCTACAACGGCACGGCGCCGGGGCCGATCCTCCACGGGCGGATCGGCGACACGTTCCACGTCACGCTCGTCAACGACGGCACCATGGGTCACTCGATCGACTTCCACGCCGGCGAGCTCGCGCCCGACGGCCCGATGCGGACCATCGAGCCCGGCCAGAGCCTGCAGTACACGTTCACCGCGTCGCGCGCCGGAATCTGGCTCTACCACTGCTCGACGATGCCGATGAGCAACCACATCGCCAACGGCATGTTCGGCGCGGTGGTCATCGAGCCGGCCGGGCTGGAGCCCGTCGCGCACCAGTACGTCGTGGTGCAGTCCGAGGAGTACCTCGGTGCCGACGGCCAGCCGGCGGACCCGGCGAAGGTCGCCGCGATGGTGCCGGACGTCGTCACCTTCAACGGCCGCGCCTTCCAGTACGACGCGCACCCGCTGACCGCGCGCGTGGGGCAGCGGGTGCGGTTCTGGGTGCTGGACGCCGGGCCCAACCTGTCCCTGTCCTTCCACGTGGTCGGGGCGCAGTTCGACACCGTCTGGTCGGAGGGCTCGTACTCTGTCAGGGATGGCGTGGCCGCATCGGGCGCCGCCTCGGGTGCGGCCGGCGCGCAGGTGCTGCCGCTGCTGGCGGCGCAGGGTGGGTTCGTCGAGCTGGTGCCTGAGGAAGCCGGGCACTACGCCTTCGTGGACCACGCGATGAGCCTCGCCGAGAAGGGAGCCCACGGCGTGCTCGAGGTGACCCCATGACCCACGCGCCGCGATCGACGGGCCCGGTGCACGTCGCCGTCGTCACCGTCTCCGACCGCTGCGCCGCCGGCGAGCGGGTCGACGAGTCCGGCCCGGCGGCCGCCGGGGCGGTGCGTGCGGCCGGGCTCGTCGTGCAGGCGTCGACCGTGGTGCCGGACGGCGTGGTGCCGGTGCGGGACGCCCTGCGGGGTGCGATCGCGGCCGGCGCCGACGTGGTGCTCACGCTCGGTGGCACCGGCGTCGGACCACGCGACCGCACCCCCGAGGCCACCCGGCAGGTGATCGAGATGGAGCTCCCGGGCGTCGCCGAGGCGATCCGCGCGCACGGGCGCGAGGCGACGCCCACGGCGACGCTCACGCGCGGCCTCGCCGGGTGCTCCGGCGGCACGCTGGTGGTCAACCTCCCCGGCTCGCCGGCCGCCGTGGTGCGCTCGCTCGAGGTGCTGCTGCCGCTCGTGCCGCACGTCGTGGACCAGCTGCACGGGGGGGACCACTGATGGCGCGGCTGGCGCGGGTCACCGCCGAGCCGCTCGACCTCGCCGAGCACCTGGTGGCGGTCGACGACCCGACGTGCGGCGCGGTCGTCACGTTCGTCGGCCGCGTCCGCGACCACGACCCGGAGGCGGCCGGGCCGGTGGTCGCCGTCGAGTACTCCGCGCACCCCGACGCGCAGCGCCTGCTCGGCGAGCTCGCGGACCGCGCCGAGGCGGCGGGCGCGCGGGTCGCGGTGAGCCACCGGGTGGGCACCCTCGCCGTGGGCGACATCGCGCTCCTGGCGTGCGTGGCCACCGCGCACCGCCGCGAGGCCTACGTGATCTCGCTCGGGCTGGTCGAGGACGTCAAGGCGACGCTCCCGGTGTGGAAGCGCCAGGTCGAGGCCGACGGCGCCATGCGCTGGATCGGGGCCTGACGTGACGATCACTCCGTCCGCGCCGGCCCGCGCACACGCCGGTACCGCGCCCACCCCACCGCTCGTCGACCGGTTCGGCCGCGTCCACACCGACCTGCGCATCTCGCTCACGGACCGGTGCTCGCTGCGCTGCACGTACTGCATGCCCGCGCAGGGCGTCGAGTGGCTGCCGAACGCGAGCATCCTCACCGCGACGGAGATCGAGCGGATCGCGGCCGTGTGCGCGGCGGCGGGCGTGACGACGTTCCGGCTCACCGGCGGGGAGCCGCTGGTGCGGGGGGACGTGGTGGACGTCGTCCGCCGCCTGGCCGCCCTGCGCGGGCCGTCCGGCGAGCGCGTCGAGGTCGCGATGACGACGAACGGCATCCGGCTCGACGCGTTGCACGACGACCTGGTGGAGGCCGGGCTGGACCGGCTCAACATCAGCCTCGACACGCTGCGGCCGGAGCGCTTCGCCGCCCTGACCCGGCGGGACCGGCTCGCCGACGTGCTGCGCGGCATCGAGGCGGCCGCGCGCGGACCGCTGCGCCCGCTCAAGCTCAACGCGGTCGCGATGCGCGGGGTCAACGACGACGAGCTGGTGGACCTCGTCGAGCTCGCGACCGGCCTGGGCGCCCAGATGCGGTTCATCGAGCAGATGCCGCTCGACGCCGGGCACACGTGGGACCGCGCGCGCATGGTGACGCGGGAGGAGATCCTGGAGGCGCTGGCGACGCGGTGGTCCCTGACTCCGGTGCCCGGGCGCGGGCACGCGCCCGCCGAGCGGTTCCTGCTCGACGGCGGCCCGGCCACGGTCGGCGTCATCGCGGCCGTCACGGCGCCGTTCTGCGCGGGCTGCGACCGGCTGCGGCTCACCGCGGACGGTCAGCTGCGCAACTGCCTGTTCGCGAAGGACGAGCTCGACCTCGCGGCGGTGCTGCGCGGCGGCGACGACGCGGCGATCGACGCACGGCTGCGGGCGAGCGTCGCGGCCAAGCTGCCGGGGCACGGGATCAACGACCCCGGGTTCCTCCAGCCGGCGCGGGGGATGAACGCGATCGGCGGCTGAGCGCCCGAGCGTCGCCGACTGCGGCCGACTGCGGCCGTCCGCCGCCGGCCGGGAGCGGCGTCAGCCGCCGGCGAACGGCGGCAGCACGTCCACGGCCGCATCCTCGGGCAGGCCGTCGTCCACGGACGCGGCCCGGTGGCCGTCGACGAGCATCGAGCACAGCGCCAGCACGCGAGGCGTGTCCGGGCCGCCGGTGGTGACGAGGGCGTCGACGACGTCGCCGACCGTGGCGGCGCGGACGGTGAGCTCCTCGGCACCTACCGCCTCCGCGACCGCCGCGAACAGCCGCACCGTGACGGTCCCGCTCACGCCGGCGTGCCGCGCGTCGCGAGGTCCTGCACGAGCGGGGCGAGGCGGGCCAGCTCGGCCCGGGCCTCGGCGCCGGAGGCCGCGGCGCGGCCCACCGCGAGGCCGAGCACGAACGTCGTCAGCGGCGCGGCGGGCCGTGCCACGCCGTGCGCGGCGTCCCGGGCCACGTCGAGCACGGTGGCCACGTCGACCTCGTCGGGCAGGCCGAGCAGGGTCACCAGCTCGGCCAGCCAGGCCTGCAGCGGGTCGGGCGTCGGCGTGTCAGTCATCGTGGGGCTCCTCCTTGGACGGGTGGACCTCCGGGGCCGCGGCGGTCGCCGCGCGCCACCAGGCGAGGTCCTCGGGCGTGTCGACATCGTGCGAGGCGTCGCCGCGGTCCGCGACCCGGCGCAGGTCGAGGCCGGAGAGCACACGGCCGATCGGCGCGCCGCGGGTGGTCCCGTCCGGCGCGGGCGTCGGCGCGTCCTCCCGCGCCCGGTCGAGCTCGCGCTCCACCGCCGCCCGGGAGTACACGCCCGCGAGCCACTGCGGGTGCCCCTGCCGGTCGACGACGATCGCGCCCTCGCCGGCCGGCCGGCCACCCTCGGCCAGCTCGTCCCACGCGCGCAGGAGCAGGTCGACGAGCGTGGCCGAGCCCGGCAGGTCGCACGCGAGGACGAGCACCCAGTCGGAGTGGATGAACGGCAGCGCGGCGGAGACGGCGGCGGTCGGCCCGCCGAACGGCGGGTCCTCGCGCGTGACCACCACGTCGAGCCCCGGGGGCACGTGGATGGGCCCGGGGCCGACGACCACCGCGCGCGCGATGCCCGCACGCCGCACGGCGTCGAGCTCGCCGGTGAGGATGGGGCCGCAGCCGATGTCGATCTCGCCCTTGACCGCGCCGTCGAGGCGCTGGGCCAGCCCGCCGGTGAGGACCACCGCCTCGATCGCCGTCCGGTCCGTCATCGCGTGGCCTGCTCGCGCCGCCACGTGCCGGACCGCCCGCCGGTCTTCTCCTGCAGCATCACGGACTCGATCCGGACGTCGCGGTCGATGCCCTTGACCATGTCGACGAGCGCCAGGGCGGCCACCGTGACGGCCGTGAGGGCCTCCATCTCCACGCCGGTGCGGTCGTGTGCCCGCACGGTCGCCTCGATGGTGACGCCGTCGTCGGTGACCTCGAGGTCCACGGCGGCCGCGTGCACCGCGATGACGTGCGCGAGGGGCAGCAGCTCCGGGCAGCGCTTGGCACCGGCGATCCCGGCCACGCGGGCGACTGCCAGGGCGTCGCCCTTGGGCACGGTGCCTGAGCGCAGGGCCGCCACGACGGCGGGCGCGCAGCGCACGAAGCCGGTCGCGGTGGCCGAACGCGTGGTCGGCGTCTTCTCGGTCACGTCGACCATCCGGGCGTGGCCCTGGTCGTCGAGGTGGGTGAACGTGGGCACGGGGTCCTCCGGTTCAGTCGCGGCTCGTGACGTGGACGGCGACGGTATCGCCCACCCGCACCGGTCCATGGCCGGCCGGCACCACGGCATAGCCGTCGGCGGCGGCCAGGCTGGCCACGAGGTGGGAGCCCGACCCGCCGGCGGCGGCCGGTCGCACCGTCCAGCCCGTCGGCCCCGCAAGGAGCCGCACCGGGATGTGCTGCTCCCGCCCGACGGGCGGGTCCCAGGCCGCCGCGGTGGCCACGGGCCACGGCGCCGGGTGGACCACGTCCGCCGGGGCGCCCTGCATCGCCAGGAGCGCGGGCCGGACGAACGCGTGGAAGGACACCCAGGCGCTCACAGGGTTGCCGGGCAGCCCGAACAGCAGCGCCCCGCCCGGGAGCCGGCCGAACGCCTGCGGCTTGCCGGGCTGCATCGCCACCGCCGTGAACGTCACGTCGGCCGAGCCGGCGAACACGCGCCGCACGGGGTCGAAGGCGCCCGCGCTGACGCCGCCGGTGACCACCACGGCGTCGCACCCACCGAGCTCGGCGAGCGCGCTGGCCAGCGCGGCCGGCGCGTCGCCCACGTGGCGCCGGCTGACCACGCACCCGCCGGTCTCGCGGACCAGGCCCGCGACGAGCACGCCGTTGGAGTCCGGGACCTGCCCGGGTGCGAGGGTCGACCCGGGCGGCACCAGCTCGCTGCCGGTGGCGACCACGGCGACCCGCGGCGGCCGGGCGACGAGCACGGTGCGGCGCCCCGCCGCGGCGAGTGCGGCCAGCACGGTGGGCGTGAGCAGGGCGCCCCGTGCGGCGACGGGGGAGCCGACCGCCCGGTCCTCGCCGGCGCGGCGCACGTGGTGGCCGGCGTGCGGGACGACGAGCACCGTGACGCTGGGCGGCAGGGGTGCCAGCGGGTCGGTGCGGTCGGTGTCCTCGAGGCGCACCACGGTGTCGGCGTCGCTGGGCAGCGTCGCGCCGGTCATGATGCGTGCCGCCTGGCCCGGGCCGATCGGCGGGTCGAGCGCCGTGCCGGCCGGCACGTCCGCCACGACGGTGAGGGTGACCGGGCCGGCGGCGTCGGCCAGGTCGCGGTGGCGCACCGCGTAGCCGTCCATCGCCGAGTTGTCCCACGGGGGCACCGGCACGTCCGCGGCGACGTCCTCGGCGAGACGCCGCCCGAGGGCGTCCTCGAGCACCGCGCGCTCGGTGCCGAGCGAGGGGACGGCGGCCAGCACGTGCGCGAGGTGCTCCGCGACCGGGACGAGCGCGCTCATCGCGTCACCGTGGCGCGCTCGCGCAGCCACGCCACGGCGTCCGGCGCGAGCGCGCGGGCGTGCCATCCGGCGTCGAGGAGCAGACGGGCGGCCCTGGCAGCCCGGACGCCCGCGCTGCAGTACGCGACGAGCCGGGTGCCGACGGGGACGCCGGCCGCCACGAGGAGCTCGGACACCTGGCCGTCGCGGGCGGCCCGCAGGAGCTCCGAGACGGGGGCGTTGACCGCCCCGGCGAGCCCGTCGGCCGCGTGCTCGGACGGCTCCCGGACGTCGAGCAGCACGATGGCCCGGGGCGAGGCGCGGCGCAGGTCGAGGAACTCCTCCACCGTCAGGTCGGTCACCGGGCCGCGGTCGAGCGCGGGCCGGGAGCCGCCGGTCGCCGCGTCGGCGGCGGGAGTGCGCGTGGCGACCGGGTGCGACGCGCCCGCCGCCGGGCCGTGCCCGAGCGGTACCTCGCGCACGCGCATGCTCAGCGCGTCGACCACGGCGACGCGCCCCAGGAGCGGCCGGCCGATGCCCGCGACGAGGGCGATCGCCTGGATCGCCATCATCGAGCCGACGACCCCGCACACCGCACCGAGCACGCCCGCCTGCGCGCACGAGGGCACCAGGTGCGCCTCCGGCGGCTCCGGGAACAGGTCGCGGAGCGTCACGGGCGGCACGCCCTGCGGCGGGCGGGACCAGAACACCGACACCTGCCCGTCGAACCGCAGCACCGAACCCCACACGAGGGGCAGCCCGAGGTCGGCGCAGGTGTCGGCGACGAGGAAACGGGTGGCGAACGTGTCGGCGCCGTCGAGGACGACGTCGTAGCCCGCGAGCAGGGCGGCGGCGTTGGTCTCGACGAGCCGTCCCCGGTGCCGGTGCACCACGACCTCCGGCGCGAGCTCGACGAGGCGTCGCGCGGCGCTGTCGACCTTGGGCTCGCCCACGGCCCCCACGGCATGGATCACCTGCCGGTGCAGGTCACTCACGGAGACCACGTCGTCGTCGACGATGCCGATGGTGCCCACGCCCGCAGCCGCCAGGTACTGCAGCGCCGGGGCGCCGAGCCCGCCTGCGCCGACGACGAGCACGCGGGCATTCGCCAGTCGTCGCTGGCCCGTCTCACCGAGCTCAGGCAGCAGGGTCTGGCGCTGCGTGCGTGCCGCCTCGGCGTCGCTCAGCGGGCCGCCTGGGGGCACCAGCGGGGGCAGGGCACCCGATGCGCGGTTCGCGGTCTGCACGACACCTGCCTTCGACATCCGAGGCTCCGAGAGGGGAAGTTACTACGGAAAGGTTCGTGAATAATGCGCCGCGCCTCGTCGCGGTCGCGGATCGAGCGCTCAGGGGGTCGCCGTCACCTCGACGAGGCAGTGGTCGGCCCCCGCGAGGGGCGTCAGCGTGCACCCGACCGCACCGCCGGATGTGGTGCGGAGGATCTCGTCGAGCATGCCGCGGTGCATCTGGCAGACGAGGGGCGCCGGCATGGCGCCCTCGGCCCGGAGCGGGCACTGGTGCAGCGCGATCCGAGTGGGCGACGTCTCGGCGCGCGCCTGGTACCCGAGCGCGGACATGACGAGCCGCACGTGCGCCGCCTGAGCGGCGACGTCGTCGGCCGCTGCGGGTTCGGCATCCGAGGGCGTGAGGTCCAGCATGCGACGCGCCCAGCGCTCGCCGATGTCGTGCGCCGCGCCGTCCGGGTCCGTCGTCGTCGCCGTGAGGTGCTCGGCGATGGCGTCGCACACGGCGGCGAACTCGCGGGAGAGCGCCGACGCCCGGGCTGGTGCGACGGACTCGTAGACCCACGACGGTCGGCCGCGGCCGCCGGCGGGCGCGCGCGTGCGTGCCACCAGGTCGCCCTCGACGAGCGTCGCGAGCGACCCGCGGACCGAGTTCTGGTGCAGACCCATGAGGTCGGCGAGGTCGGCGACCGTCACCGGCCGGGTGTGCCGGGAGATCTCGGCCAGCAGCGTGAGCTGGGCCGCGGAGAGGCCGGAGAGCACACGCATCATGGAGTCGGGGCTGGCCGGGCCCGCGCCCGGTGCGGTGGAAGGTGTCATCTGGTCGTTGATCCTGTCACACGGCCGAGGGCGTACCGGCGCACCCCGGCCGCACGCCCGCACGCTGCCCGTCGCGCCACGTGCTCACGCACCGCGCGACCGTGCGCCGTCGTGCCGCGACGAGCGGTCCACCGGCGCCCAGCCACGCCGGTTCGGCGTCGTCGAGACGGAGGCGCGCCGCGCGCGGTACACGACGTACGGCCGCGTGGGGTAGGCCACCGGCGCCGAGACCGCGTGCACGAGGCGCGTGAACGGCCACATCGCGAACAGCAGGAACCCCGCGACGATGTGCAGCCGGAAGGCCAGCGGCACGGTCAGCATGGCCTCGGGGTGCGGTGTGAACGTCAGGATCGACCGCAGCCAGGGACTGATCGTCTGGCGGTAGTCGTACCCACCGGCCTGGCCGAACAGCTGGGTGGACAGGGTCGCCCACGTTCCCAGCAGGATCGGCAGCGTGAGCAGCACGTACATCACCTTGTCCCGGCGGGTGGTGGCCAGCCGCACGGACCGCGTGACGAAGCGCCGCCAGAGCAGGCCGGCCAGCCCGACGATCGTCAGCAGGGCCGCCACGGATCCGGCCGTGGTCGCCAGCACGTGGTAGGCCTGCTCGCGGAAGCCGACCGCGTTGGTCCAGCTCTCGGGGACGAGCAGGCCGAGGAAGTGCCCGCCGATGACCATGAGGAACCCGACGTGGAACAGGGGCGAGGCCAGCCGCAGGATCGCCTTCTCGTGGAGCTGCGACGATCGTGTGGTCCAGCCGAACTGGTCGCTGCGCCAGCGCCAGACCATCCCCGCGACGAGCAGCGTGAGGCTCGCGTAGGGGAAGGCGACCCACAGCAGCGTGTCGAGGGCGCTCACGGCTGGTCACTCCTGTCGGGAAGAGGGAACGGCAGCGACGTGCCGACGCCCACCATCTCGGCGGGCGGCCCCTGGGTGATGAGGCGCTGGTAGCGCGCCGAGGTCTGCTCGTCGATCGGCGGCAGCGTGCGGCACAGGGCGTCGAGCAGGTGGGAGTACGGCGAGCGGTAGCCACGCAGCGCGGAGCGCATCACCTCGATGCCGTCCCGGTGGGAGGCGAGCAGCTCGAGCACCACCCGGTCGCCCGTGCGTCCGGACAGCTCGAGGACGAGCGGCAGGTAGTCCGCCAGCTCGTCGCGCTCCAGCTCGAAGCCCAGCGCCCGCACCACGGCCTTGAACCCCAGGATCGCGACGCCGCGCTGGCGGGTGTCGCCGACCGCGTAGTAGCTGAGGTAGAGCGCGCACCGGCGCCGCTGGTCGAACGTGTCCACGTAGTGCTCGGCGACCGCGCGTGCTCCGGCGGACCGGGCCCACGCGACGAACTCCAGGACGTCGTCGCGCACCGCGCCGGGCAGGCCCGCCGTCGACTCCGCCGCGGCGGCCAGCGCCTCGTCGTACGCCTCGCCGGGGTAGTCCAGGAGCACCGAGACGATCATGTGCGCGGTGCGCAGCTGGTCCGGCGTACACGCGGCGCGCTCGAGGCGCGGGAGCCGCGGCGCGTCGATGTGCTTGGCGGTCATCGGTCGCCGCCCTCGGACCCGGTGGGCGGGAACAGCCCATCGGCGTGCTCGTCGCCGCCCCAGTCGAGGAGGTTGAGGCGTCCGGGCGTCGAGGGCTGCGACGCGGCGGCCGCCGTGGCGGCGGCGCGGCCACGCGACGTCATCCGGAGCGTGCTCTGGCCGTGGAACGTCGAGACCGAGCACGCCTCCGGCGAGCCGTCACCGGCCCCGATGAGGTCGGACACGTCCTGGCCGAGCGCGGCGATGCCGCGCGGGGTCTCCGGGTGCGTGGTGGGGATGACGTGGCGGTCGTCGTACTTGGCGATCGCCAGCAGCCGGTACATGTCCTCCACGTCGCCGCCGGTCATGCCGACCGCGCCGGCGATCTCCTCGTTGCCGGCGCCGCCGAGGTTGACGTCGCGCATGTAGGAGCGCATCGCGGCCAGCCGGCGCAGCGCCTTCTCCACCGGGCGCGTGTCGCCGGCGGTGAACAGCCCGGCGAGGTACTCGAGCGGGATCCGCATCGTCGACAGGGCCGTGAGCAGGATCTTGTGGTCCTCGCCGTCGTTGCCGGACGCCGTGACCTGGTCGACCACCGGGGACAGCGGCGGGATGTACCAGACCATCGGCAGCGTCCGGTACTCGGGGTGCAGGGGGAGGGCCACCTCGTAGGTGTCGATGAGGGCCCAGATCGGCGAGTCCTGCGCGGCCTGGATCCACGAGTCCGGCACGCCGTCGCGGCGGGCGGCCGCGACGACCGCGGGGTCGTTCGGGTCGAGCAGCACCGAGCGCTGCGCCCGGTAGAGCTCCTGCGGGTCCTCGACGGCCGCGGCCTCGCCCACCCGGTCGGCGTCGTACAGCAGCACGCCGAGGTAGCGCAGCCGGCCGACGCAGGTCTCGGAGCAGATCGTCGGCTGCCCGGCCTCCAGGCGCGGGTAGCACAGCGTGCACTTCTCGGCCTTGCCGGTGGTGTGGTTGAAGTAGACCTTCTTGTACGGGCACGACGAGACGCACATCCGCCAGCCGCGGCACCGGTCCTGGTCGACGAGGACGATGCCGTCCTCCGCCCGCTTGTACATCGCCCCGGACGGGCACGCGGCGACGCAGGTGGGGTTGAGGCAGTGCTCGCAGATGCGCGGCAGGTAGAACATGAACGTCTGCTCGATCTCCGCGCGCACGGCGAGGTTCATCTGCGCCAGCACGGGGTCCTGGCTCATCGTCTCGGTCGAGCCGCCGAGGTCGTCGTCCCAGTTCGGACCCCACGTGATCTTGTCGAGCGGCTTGCCCGTGATCTGGCTGACCGGCCGCGCGACGGGGAAGGCCGCCGAGTCCTTGGGGGCCGACAGCAGCTTGTCGTACTCGTAGCTCCACGGCTCGTAGTAGTCGACGAGCTCGGGCAGGTCGGGGTTGGCGAAGATCTTCGCGAGCCGCGCCAGCCGGCCGCCGGAGCGCGGCTTGAGCCGGCCCTTCGTGGTCCGGCTCCAGCCGCCGTGCCAGGTGTCCTGGTCCTCCCACGTGTGCGGGTAGCCCACCCCGGGCCGGGTCTCGACGTTGTTGAACCACATGTACTCGGCGCCGGTCCGGTTCGTCCACGCCTGCTTGCAGGTGACCGAGCAGGTGTGGCAGCCGATGCACTTGTCGAGGTTCATCACCATGGCGATCTGGGCCATGACCTTCATCAGTACTGCACCTCCTGGGAGCGGCGGCGGATGAGGGTGACCTCGTCGCGCTGGTTGCCCGTGGGCCCGATGTAGTTGAAGGCGTACGACTGCTGGGCGTAGCCCCCGATGAGGTGCGACGGCTTGATGAGCACCCGGGTGAGCGAGTTGTGGACGCCGCCGCGCTTGCCGGAGGTCTCCGACAGCGGCGTGCCCATGGTCCGTTCCTGCGCGTGGTACATGAACACCGTGCCCTCGGGCATGCGGTGCGAGACGACGGCGCGGGCGACGACGACGCCGTTGCGGTTGGTCGCCTCGATCCAGTCGTTGTCGCGGACCCCGACCTTGTCGGCGTCCGCCGGGCTCATCCAGATCGTCTGCCCGCCGCGGCCGAGCGTGAGCATGTGGAGGTTGTCGAAGTACTGGGAGTGGATCGACCACTTGTTGTGCGGCGTCAGGTAGCGCACCGCCACCTGCGCCTCGCCGCCGGCCGCGCTGCCGGTCGAGCCGACCGCCGACTCGCCGTACAGGTGGTGCAGGTCCAGCGGCGGGCGGAACACCGGCAGCGACTCGCCCATGTCCCGCATCCAGTCGTGGTCGAGGTAGTAGTGCTGGCGCCCGGTCAGCGTGTGGAACGGCCGCGAGTGCTCGATGTTGACGACGAACGCGGAGTACCGCCGCCCGCCGTGCTCCGAGCCGGACCACTCCGGCGACGTGACGACCGGCTGCGGGCCGTGGGCCTGCAGGTCCCCGAACGTGATGCGGCGGTCCTCCGAGCCCTCGGCCAGCGAGGTGAGGCGGGTGCCGGTGCGCTGCTCCAGGTCGGCGAAGCCCTGGGCGGCCAGCCGCCCGTTCGTCGTGCCCGAGAGCGCGAGCACCATCTCCGCGGCCTTGGCGTCGGTGTCGACGAGCGGGCGCCCGTCGCCGGGGCCTCCCTCGGCGGTGCCGTTGCGCCGGCCGAGCACGGCGATCTCCGGGTGCGGGGCGAACTTCACACCCTTGGTGACCAGCCCGACGCCGTCGGCCAGCGGCCCGATGGCGTTGAACTTGTCGAGGATCGCCGTGTAGTCGCGCTCGGTGACGACGAGCTTGGGCATGGTCACGCCGGGGACGAGCCCCACGGTGGCGATGTCCGGCACCACGCCGCCGGGGTTGGCGAACTCGTCGGGACTGTCGTGGGCGATCGGGGTCGCCACGACGTCGGTCTGCACGCCCAGGTGCCGCACGGCCAGCTGCGAGACGAGGCCCGCGAGGGTCTGGAACACCTGGAAGTCGGTGCGCGCCTCCCACGGCGGGTCGATCGCCGCGTCGAAGGCGTGGACGAAGGGGTGCATGTCGGTCGAGGACAGGTCGTTCTTCTCGTACCAGGTCGCCGCGGGCAGCACGATGTCCGAGTACAGGGTCGTCGAGGTGTTCCGGAAGTCGGCCGTGAGCACCAGGTCGACCTTCCCGACGGCCGCCGCCTCGCGCCAGGCCATCTGCTTCGGCCGCCGCTCCTCGGGCACCTCCTCGGCCTGGACCGCGGACTCGGTGCCGAGCACGTGCCGGTAGAAGAACTCGGCGCCCTTGGCCGACGAGCCCAGCAGGTTCGTCCGCCAGGAGGTGAGGATCCGCGGGAAGTTCTCGGGGTCGTCCGGGTCCTCGCACGCGTACCTCAGGTCGCCCGAGGCCAGCTGCGAGACGACCCAGTCCTTCGGGTCGACGCCGGCGTCGCGGGCCTCCTGGCCCAGCAGCAGCGACGAGCGGGAGAACGTCGGGTAGGCCGGCATCCAGCCGCGCTTCATCGACTCGACGAGCGTGTCGGCGGTGGTCAGCCCGTCGAGCGAGCCCTCCGACAGCGGCGAGGCGAGCCGCGCCACCGGCGTGCCGTCGTACCGCCACTGGTCGGTGAGCAGGTAGAAGAAGCCGGCGGAGATCATCTGCCGCGGCGGACGCGCCCAGTCGAGCGCGAACGCGTACTGCGCCCAGCCGGTCAGCGGCCGCACCTTCTCCTGGCCGACGTAGTGCGCCCAGCCGCCGCCGTTGACGCCCTGCGTGCCGCACATCGTCGTCAGCGCCAGGAACGTCCGGTAGATCTCGTCGGAGTGGAAGAAGTGGTTCGTACCGGCGCCCATGACGATCATCGACCGGCCGCCGGTCTGCTCCGCGTTGCGGGCGAACTCCCGCCCGATGCGCTCGGCCGCGGCGGCCGGCACGCCGGTGAGCTCCTCCTGCCACGCCGGGGTGCCCGGGACGGTCGCGTCGTCGTACCCGCTGGGCCACTCGCCCGGCAGCCCTTCGCGGGCGACGGCGTACTGGGCGAGCAGCACGTCGTAGACGGTCGTCACGTACTCGTCGCCGACGCGCACGGCGGGCACGCCGCGGCGCACGACTCCGGCGCCCACGGAACCCTGGCCCGCCGCGCCAGGCAGGTCGAACCGGGGCAGCAGCAGCTCGACCGGCTCGGCGCCGGCCAGCTCGGCCATCGACAGCACCGGGTCGACGCCGGTCAGGTCGAGGTTCCAGCGACCCTCGCCCTCGGGCCCGTAGTGGTCCGCGAGAGTGCCGCCCGGGTCGGCGATGCCGCCGGCCCGGTCCCACACCAGCGGCCGGAAGGCGGCGTGCGCGGTGCCGGCGAGGGCCTCGTCGCGCACCGCGGACGACGAGGGCTCGACGACCCCGCCGGCGGCCACGTCGGAGGCGACCAGGAACTTGCCGGGAACGTAGGCGTCGTCGTGCGCCTTGAGCCGCACGAGGAACGGGCTGTCGGTGAACCGCGTCATGTACTGCAGGAAGTAGGGCGTGCGCTCGCGGACGTGGAACTCCGAGAGGATGACGTGACCCATCGCCATCGCGAGGGCGCCGTCGGTCCCGGGGGAGATGCGCAGCCACTCGTCGGCGAACTTGGTGCTGTCGGCGTAGTCGGGGGAGATGCCGACGACCTTCTGCCCGTGGTAGCGCGCCTCGGTCATGAAGTGCGCGTCGGGCGTGCGGGTCACCGGGATGTTGGAGCCCCACATCATCAGGTAGCCCGCGTTGAACCAGTCACCGGACTCCGGCACGTCGGTCTGGTCGCCGAACACCTGCGGCGAGGCCATGGGCAGGTCGGCGTACCAGTCGTAGAACGAGAGCATGGTGCCGCCGAGCAGCTCGTAGAACCGCGAACCGGCGCCGTAGCTGATCATCGACATGGCCGGGATCACGGAGAAGCCGGCCAGCCGGTCCGGCCCGTAGCGCTTGATGGTGTACACGTGCGCTGCGGCGGCGATCTCGCTCGCCTCCGCCCACGACGTGCGCACCAGGCCGCCCTTGCCGCGCGCCTGCTTGTAGGCGCGGGACTTCTCGGGGTTCTCGACGACGTCGCGCCAGGCCAGCACGGGGTCGCCCAGCCGGGCCTTGGCCTCGCGGTAGTAGTCGAGCAGCAGGCCGCGCACGTACGGGTAGCGGATCCGCGTGGGGGAGTACGTGTACCAGGAGAACGCGGCGCCGCGGGGGCAGCCGCGTGGCTCGTACTCCGGCATGTCCGGCCCGGTGGAGGGGTAGTCGACCGCCTGGGTCTCCCACGTGATGACGCCGTCCTTGACGTACACGTTCCACGAGCAGGAGCCGGTGCAGTTCACGCCGTGCGTGGAGCGCACCACCTTGTCGTGGCTCCACCGGTCCCGGTAGAAGCTGTCCGCCTCCCGCCCCCCGGTGAGGAAGATCTGCCGGGCGTCGGGCGATGCGTGCCCGCCGCGCAGGAACGAGCCGAACCGGAAGATCGGTGCGGCGGGGTCGGCGGCGAGGGGCTCGGGGTTCATCGGGATCCTTCCGAGGGGGTGTCAGCCACGGTGGGGGGCGTTGGGGCGGGCGTAGAACACCCAGACGAGCACCGTGCAGAGCGCGAAGTAGACGGTCGCGCCGAGGAAGAAGGCATGCGGGGAGACGGCGGTGAGGGAGGCGCCGACGAAGAAGGGGCCGAACGAGGCGATGGCGGCGGTCCAGCCGATGACTCCGCCCGCCTGGCGTGGCGGCAGGATCATCGGCATCTGCTTGAACGTGCCGGCGTTGCCCAGACCGGTGAAGAAGAAGAGCGCGAGCATCGCCCAGAGGAACGGCCAGAACGCCGACGGCGACGAGGGGGTGAGGAACGCCGTCGCCACAGCGGCCGACGCCACCATGCCGACACCCCCGATGAACGTGAAGATCGCGCCGCCGAACCGGTCGCACAGGGGGCCCACGGCCGCGCGCACGAGCGAGCCGATGAGCGGCGCGAGGAACGCGTAGGCAGCGCCCACCGGCAGGTCGGAGATCCGGTACTGGCCGGACGTGGCGAAGGCCGAGTCCTTGCCGAACGTGTTGTTGACGATGAGGGCCAGCTGGGCGGCGAACCCGGAGAAGGCGCCGAACGTCATGATGTAGACGAGCGTGAGGATCCACGTGTTGCGGTTGGAGAAGATGTCGATCTGCTGGCGGAAGTTCGCCTTGATCGGCACGTCCTTGAGCAGCCAGAACGCGAGGATCGCGGCCGCGATGGTCCAGGGCACCAGGACGATCGCCGCGTTGTAGACGTAGATGACGTGCCCGCTCGAGGTCGTCTGCGCGGCAACCGCGCCCAGGCCCAGGAGGCCGAAGCCCATCACCCACGGCCCGAGGAACTGGATGAGCGAGACGCCGAAGTTCCCGATGCCGGCCTGCAGGCCGAGCGCGGTGCCGGCGAGGCGTTTGGGGAAGAAGTAGCCGGTGGACGGCATGTAGCCGGAGAAGCAGCCGCCGCCGATGCCGGTGAGCGCGGCGAGCGCCATGAGCCACCAGTACGGCGTCGCCGGGTTCCGCACCGCGGCGAACCAGCCGAGCATCGGCAGTGCGAACAGCAGCGACGTGATGCCGACGAGCTTGCGGGTGCCGATGACCGGCGGCAGGAACATGTAGCCGAGGCGGACGAGGCCGCCGGACAGGCCGGGCACGGCGACGAGCCAGTACAGCTGGTCCTTGGACAGGTGGAAGCCGACCTGGTTGAGCTTGGGCGCCACGGCGCTGACGAGGTACCACACGCAGAAGGCGATGATCAGCGAGAACGTGCTGACCGCCAGCGTGCGCCAGGCGATGCGGCGGTCCCAGCGCTCGGGGTCCTCCGGGTTCCAGTTGGTGAGCACCCGGCCCGACGGGGCGAGCAGAGACACGGGATCCTCCTTGACGGCGGCCTCAAATAACCACGGCTGTGGCCGTGAAAATACACGATGACGCGGGTGTCGGCATGCGCCCGTCACCGGTCGGTCCGGACGCGCTGCGCCGCCCCGGCGACGCGGCCGGCCCGGGCCCGTCGCTCGTCGTCCACGGGCGACCCGATCCCCTTCGATCCGCTGTACGCTGCGAGCGCGATTTACTACGGCTGGATCCGTGAAAATCAGTCACGTGGCCGTGGCGGCGTGAGGAGGCCGGTGGTGTACGTCATCGCGGAGCCGTGCATCGACGTCATGGATCGGGCGTGCGTCGACGAGTGTCCGGTGGACTGCATCTACGAGGGTGGGCGGTCGTTGTACATCCACCCCTACGAGTGCGTCGACTGCGGCGCCTGCGAGGCGGTGTGCCCGGTGCAGGCGATCTACTACGAGGACGACCTGCCGGCGGACTGGAAGGTCTACCAGGACGACAACACGCGGTTCTTCACCGAGCCGCTGCCCGGGCGCCCGGAGCCGCTCGGCTCGCCCGGCGGCGCGCACAAGCTCGGCGCGCTCGGCGTCGACACCCCGCTGGTCGCCCGCTTCCCGGTCCGGCACCGGTGACGCACGACGAGCCCCGGCGCACCCGCGCCGACGCCGGTCGTCCTCGCCGGCCGGTGACCGTGGCGCTCCGCGCCGCCGCGCTCGCCGCCGCCGCCGCACTGGCCCTCGCCGCCTGCGCGTCGACCCCCGCCGCGCGGCCCGCCTCGTCGGGCACGCTCGATCCCGTGACCACCACCGCGGCGCTGAGCGGCAAGCTGACGGTGTTTGCGGCGGCGTCGCTGCAGGGGACGTTCACGCAGATCGGCGACGAGCTGATGACGGCGAACCCGGGGCTGAGGGTGACGTTCAGCTTCGGCTCGTCGGGCACGCTGACCCAGCAGCTGCTGGCCGGCGCGCCGGCGGACGTCTACGCCTCCGCGAGCACCACGACGATGGCCGACGCCGGCTCCGTCGTCGGCACCCCGACGGTGTTCACGCACAACTCGCTCGTCATCGTCGTACCGAAGGGCAACCCCGGAGGCGTGACCGGCCTGTCCGACTTCGCCAGGCCGGCGCTGAAGATCGCCCTGTGCGACCCGTCGGCGCCCTGCGGCGCGGCGGCGAAGGCGGTGTTCGCGAAGGCCGGCATCACGCCGGCGCCGGACACGCTGGGCCAGGACGTCAAGGCGACGCTGGCGCTGGTCACGTCCGGCGAGGTCGACGCGGCGCTGGTCTACAAGACCGACGCCATCGCCGCCGGTCCGTCGGTGCAGGCCATCGCATTCCCGCAGGCCGACGCCGTCGTCAACGACTATCCGATCGCCCTGGTCAAGGGCACGCCGAACCCGGCCGCCGCCCAGGCGTTCGTCGAGGCCGTGCTCTCGCCGGCCGGCCGGCAGGTGCTGGCCGCCGCCGGGTTCGATCCGGCAGGCTGAGCCCCGGAGGTGCGATGACACGCCAGGACCTGGGCACGCCGGCGACAGAGGTGCGTGCCTCGGCGCCCGCCCGCCGGCATCGTCGGCGGCGTCGCGCCCCGCTCGTCCTGCTGATACCGGCGCTGGTGGGCCTGGCGTTCCTCGTCGCGCCGTTCCTCGCGCTGCTCGTCCGCGCGCCGTGGGGCAGTCTCGGCGCGCTGGTCACCTCGCCGACCGTCCGCCAGGCGCTGTGGCTGTCGCTGCGCACCGCCACGGCGGCCACGGTCGTCTGCCTGCTGCTCGGCGTGCCGCTGGCGTGGCTGCTGGCCCGCACGCAGTTCCGGGGGCAGGGCCTGGTCCGCGCCGTCATCACGATGCCGCTGGTCATGCCCCCGGTCGTCGGCGGCGTCGCCCTGCTCAGCCTGCTGGGCCGCCGTGGCCTGCTCGGCGCGCACCTGGACACGTGGTTCGGCCTGACGATCCCCTTCACCACCGGCGCCGTCGTCATCGCGGAGGCGTTCGTCGCCCTGCCCTTCGTCGTGCTCTCGGTCGACGGCTCCCTGCGTGGCGCCGACCAGCGCTACGAGCAGGTCGCAGCCGTGCTCGGCGCCTCCGCCTGGTACACGTTCCGGCGGGTGACGCTGCCGCTCGTCGGCCCCTCGGTCGCGGCCGGCGGCGTGCTGTGCTTCGCCCGTGCGCTGGGGGAGTTCGGCGCCACCATCACGTTCGCCGGCAACTTCCCGGGCACCACGCAGACCATGCCGCTGGCCATCTACCTGGCGATGGAGAACGACCCGAACGTGGCGCTCGCGCTGTCGCTGGTGCTCATGGCGGTGGCGCTCGCGGTGCTCGTCGGGCTGCGCTCGCGCTGGCTGTCCGCCCTGGTCGGGGCGGGTGAATGAGGCTCGACGCGCACGTCGTGGTGCGCCGCCCCACCTTCACGCTCGACCTGCCGCTGGCCGTGGAGCCGGGGGAGGTGGTCGCGCTCGTCGGGCCCAACGGCGCGGGCAAGACGACGTTCCTGCACGCCGTCGCCGGGCTCATCGACCTCGATGACGGGCACGTCACGCTCGGCTCCCGGACGCTGGACGACGTGCCGGCCGGCGTCCACGTGCCGCCCGAGGAGCGCGGCTGCGGGCTCGTGTTCCAGCACCACCTGCTGTTCCCGCACCTGTCCGCCGCCGAGAACGTCGCCTTCGGGCTGCGCGCCCGGCGGGTGGCGCACGACGAGGCCCGGCGGGTGGCGCTGGACTGGCTGGCGCGCCTGGGCGTGGCGCCGCTCGCCGATCGGCCCGCATCGAAGCTGTCCGGCGGCCAGGCCCAGCGTGTCGCCCTGGCCCGAACCCTCGCCGTCGAGCCGGACGTGCTCCTGCTCGACGAGCCGTTCGCCGCGCTCGACGAGGACACCAAGCCCCTGGTCCACGCCCTGCTGCGTGACCACGTGGCGGGGACCCGTCGGCCGGTCGTCCTGGTCACCCACGACCCTGCGGACGCACGGGCCCTGGCCGACCGGATCGTGCCCGTCGCGTCCGGCCGGCTCGCCGCCCCGCCCGCGAGCGACGCACCGGCGCCCCGCTGACCGGTGGCGCTGTGCCGAGGGTCAGCGTCCGGAGTCCTTGCCCGGGCTGTCCTCCGGGACGCCCCGGCTCTCCGGGATCGGGTTACCCTCTGCGTCGGTCCCGGAGTGGGGCCCCGGGCTGTCCAGTGGGACGCCGAGGTCCTCCGGGACGGGGACGCCGCCGAGGGTGCCCGACTCGGGACCGGGGCTGTCGATGGGGACCTCCTCCAGCAGCTCCTCGTCCGGCGCGCCCAGCGGTCCCGTGCCCGAGTACGGGCCGGGGCTGTCCTCCGGCACCGAGCCGGACCAGTCCTTGCCCTGCTCGGCGGCGGTGCGACGCCGTAGCTCCTCGTCCTGCGGGGTCATCGACTCGTCGTTGGTGCTCACGGAACGCCTCCCTCTGATCGGTCGTGTATGGGACTCGCGATGCGCCGGCGGCAGAGCTCGCTCTCCTCGGCCCGGTCGCTCAGGACCGGGCGTCGCGCTCGTCGGCGCCCGCCAGCCGTGACCGCGGGACGGCGAGGCCTGGCGCGAGGACGACGAGCACGATCCACAGGGTCGGGGGTCATCGTCGCGCGCCACTCTCGCCGCGTTCGGTCCCCACGTGCGTCCTTCGATTGGACGCGTCCGGCGGGCGGCTCGCAACCGCAGGAGGCGATCCACCGAGACCGTGCCTCGCGATCCCTCGAGCTTCGAGCCCAACTCCCGGTCCGGGACGTGCCCGTCGCGGCTCGCCGTGACCGTCCCCGAGCTGCCCGCCGCCATGCTCGACCAGCTCTCCTCGGCCATGGTGGTGCTCGCCGGGGCGGTCGCCGAGCACACCGGGCGCCAGCTCGCCGACCTCGCGGTGCACAGCCTGACGGGCGCTGTGGTGGACGTCGCGGTCGCCGTCGAGCTCGTGCTGCTCGACGACCCGACCGCCGACCTGGCGACGCCGCTCGACCAGGCGATGGGCCAGCTGGAGGCAGGCCTCCAGCTCTGAGCGCCGGTCCGACCGTTCCCGTCCGGGTCAGCGGCCCTGCAGCGTGGCGCGGACGGCAGTGACGACCGCCTGCGCGATCGTGGCGTGGCCGCGGGCGTTCGGGTGGTCGCCGTCGGGGGCCAGGTAGCGGGTCTCGTCGTTCGTGTAGCCGGGGCCTTTGAAGGCCGCCCGGACGTCGACGTAGGTGGATCCCGTCGCGGCGGCGGCCTGGCGGATCGCGGCGTTCACCTGCGCGGTCACGGCGTCGGAGGCGTCCACGTACGCCTGCCCCCGCGCGGCGGCGTACGTGCCGCCCAGCCACACGTTCCAGTAGTCGAGGAGCACGACGAGGACGGGGTGGTCCTGCGTGAGCGCGTGCACCTCGGCGACGATGTCCTGCACGTTCTGCTCGACGATCGGCACGGTCGGCTGGTAGCAGCTGGCCGTCGTGCCGCACGTGTCGTTGTACTCCACGTCGTTGGCGCCGATCTCGATCTCGACGATGTCGGCGGCCGCCACGTCAGCCTGGACCTCGCGATCCGTCATGACCGCGTTCAGGACGTCGGTGCTGGTGGCGCCGTTGACGGCGTCGTCGGCCGTCGGGACCCCGCCGCTCCCCGGCGCGGCGAGCAGCGCGGCGCTGAGCTGCGGGAACGGGGTGCACCCGCACCCGCCGCCGGCCGGGACGGAGTCGCCGAGGGCCACCACCGACCAGGGGCCGGTGTGGCTGGGGCTCAGCGACGGCGTCGCACTAGGCGTCGGGCTCGAGCCGGGAATCGCGGCGACGGTGGGGCTCGGGCGCAGCGTCACGCTGGTGATGGGGCTCGGCATCGCGCCGGTCCTCGGTGCGGCTGCCGAGAATCCGTTGGGCCTGACTTGCACAGGTTGGGGCTTCGTTGGGGTGTTGCTGCTGGTCAGAGCTTCGGGCGGGGTGATTCTGGGGCACTAATCGGTAGCCTTGGCGGGTGTCGGGGTTCATTAGAAGGGTGAAGACG
>JAJYTJ010000016.1 GCA_021793115.1 Actinomycetes bacterium
CCGTGGCGGTGAGCCTGCAGTACGCCTACCGGTCGCGGCAGGTGTACGCGCCGAGCTCGCCCGAGCAGGCCAGCCTCGACCAGTACCGCGAGGCGATCGAGCCGCTGCGCCGGCTGGTGATGATCGTGGGGCCGCTGGTGCTCGGGCTGTTCGGCGGCGGGGCCGCGGCGCAGCGCTGGCAGACGGTGCAGCTGTTCCTGCACCGCCAGCACGTCGGCCAGGCGGACGCCCAGTTCCACGTCGACCTCGGCTTCTACATGTTCACGCTGCCGCTGCTGCGGTTCATCGTCTCGTTCCTCATGACCGCGACCGTGCTGTCGCTCATCGGCGCGGTGGCGACGCACTACCTGTACGGGGGGCTGCGCCTGGGCGGTGCCGCCAAGGGCAACCGGACCACCGTGCCGGCCCGTCGGCACCTGTCGGTGCTCGGCGCCGTGCTCATGGTGCTCATCGCGGCCAGCTACTGGCTGGACCGGTACTCGACGCTGACCAAGAGCACCTCGGCCAACGACCGGGTCCAGTTCTCCGGCGCCGCGTTCACCGACGTGCACGCGGTCATCCCGTCGAAGGCGATCCTCGCGGTGGCCGCGCTGGTGGTGGCGGCCGCGTTCGTGGTCAACATCTTCGTGGCCAACTGGCGGCTGCCCGCCATCGGGGTCGGTCTGGTGATCGTCTCGGCCGTCGTCGTCGGCGGCATCTACCCGGCGATCGTGCAGCGCTTCCAGGTCCAGCCCAACCAGCAGTCCAAGGAGGCCACCTACATCCAGCGGAACATCGACGCGACGCGCCAGGCCTACGGCCTGACCAACGTCGACGTGACGGCGTACCCCGCCGTCACCACCGCGACCGCGGGGCAGCTGCGCCAGGACACCGCGACCACGGCGTCGATCCGGCTGCTGGACCCGCAGATCGTCGCGCCGTCGTTCCGCCAGCTGCAGCAGATCCGCGGCTTCTACAACTTCCCCGACACGCTGTCGGTGGACCGCTACACGGTGAACGGCCAGAGCCGCGACACCGTGATCGCGGTCCGCGAGCTCAACCTCGACGGCCTGTCGGACAGCCAGAAGAACTGGGTGAACGAGCACATCATCTACACCCACGGCTACGGCGTCGTCGCCGCCTACGGCAACACCCGGGGCGCCAGCGGGGCGCCGGCGTTCTGGGAGAGCGGCATCCCGACCACCGGCAGCATGGGCGCCTACGAGCCGCGCATCTACTTCGGCCAGGAGTCGCCGAACTACTCGATCGTCGGGGGCCCCACCGGCTCCCCGGGCGAGGAGTTCGACTACCCCGACGACACCACCGGCACCGGCTCGCAGACGACGAGGTTCCCGACGCAGCAGGTCTCGGCCGGGCCGAGCATCGGCAACGCCTGGACCAAGCTGATGTACGCGTTGAAGTTCGGCGACGAGCAGATCCTGTTCTCCAGCTCCGTGACGCCGCAGTCGCAGATCCTCTACGACCGTGACCCGCGTGCCCGGGTGCAGAAGGTGGCGCCCTACCTCGAGCTGGACGGGCGCGTCTACCCGGCCGTCGTGGACGGCCGCGTGAAGTGGGTCATCGACGGCTACACGACGAGCGACCAGTACCCGTACTCGGCGAGCGAGTCCCTCGTGGACGCGACGACCGACTCGCTCACCGCGACCTCGACCGCGATCCAGCCGCTCGGCTCGAAGACCGTGAACTACATCCGCAACTCGGTGAAGGCGACGGTCGACGCCTACGACGGCCACGTGGACCTGTACGCCTGGGACCCGAGCGACCCGGTGCTCAAGGCGTGGCAGGGCGTGTTCCCGACGTCGATCAAGCCGATGTCGGACATCTCCAGCGCGCTGATGAGCCACATGCGCTACCCGGAGGACCTCTTCAAGGTGCAGCGCGCGCTGCTCGGCAAGTACCACGTCACCGACGCGTCGCAGTTCTTCACCGGCAACGACTTCTGGGACACGCCCAGCGACCCGGTGCAGAACAACGTCGACGTCAAGCAGCCGCCGTACTACCTGACCTTGAAGATGCCCGACCAGAGCCAGGCGGAGTTCTCGCTGATGTCGACGTACATCCCGGCCGGGTCGTCCGCGCGCAACGTGCTGACGGGATACCTGGCGGTGGACTCGGAGGCGGGGGACATCGCCGGTCACCCGGCGGCCGACTACGGCAGGCTCCGGCTCCTGACGCTGCCACGGGACTCGACCGTGCCGGGGCCCAACCAGGCGGTGGCCAACTTCAAGTCCGACACCACGGCGCAGGACGAGCTGGCCATCCTCGACCAGCACGGCTCCACCGTGCTGCGCGGCAACCTGCTGACGCTGCCCGTCGGTGGCGGCCTGCTCTACGTGCAGCCGGTGTACCTGCAGGCCTCGTCGGGCTCGACGTACCCGCTGCTGCAACGCGTGCTGGTCGCGTTCGGCGACCAGGTGGGCTTCGCCGGGACGCTCGACGAGGCGCTGAACCAGGTGTTCGGCGGCAGCTCGGGCGCCACGGCCGGTGACGCCGCCACGCAGGGCGAGACCCAGCCGGCCGCCGGCGGCGGGGGCTCGAGCACCGGCCCGGGGGTGACGCCCGCGCCGACCCCGACGACGACGGCGGCGCCCACCACGGGCGACCCGCGCGCCCAGCTCGCGGACGCGCTGCAGCGCGCCAGCCAGGCGATGAAGGACAGCGACCAGGCGCTGAAGAGCGGTGACTTCGCGGCCTACGGGCAGGCGCAGAACCGTCTCGACCAGGCGGTGCAGGACGCTCTCTCGGCCGAGAACCGGCTGGGCGCCCCGAGCCCGGCGCCGACGCCGACCCCCTGATCCGGCGGCCTCGGCCGGCCGGCGCGGTCAGGGCTCGCGGCCGACGAGCCAGCCGCGCAGCCGGTCGGGGCAGTCCGTGATGACGGCGTCGACGCGGAGCCGTTCGGCGGTCTGCCACTCCCAGGGCTCGTCGAGCGTCCACACCGCCACCTCCTGCCCGGCGGCGTGCCGCCGGGCGACGAACGTGGGGTCGGTCTGCAGCAGCGCGCCGTCCGGGTTCACCGTGACGACGCCCAGCTCGTCCGCCAGGTCGTCCAGGCCGGCGGGGATCGCCTCGAGCAGCAGGCCGCGGCGCAGCTCCGGCGCGGCGTCGCGCAGGGCGGCCACGGTGCTCACGTCGAAGCTCTGCACGACGACGCGCGGCGCCAGGCCGGCGGCCAGCAGCGGCTCGGTGCACAGCGCGACGTCGTCCACCGACCAGGCGTCCTTGAGCTCCAGCAGCAGGTCGATGTCGCGGCGCCGCAGGAACGCGACGACCTCGTCGAACGTCGGCACGCGCTGCCCGGCGAACGCGGGGGAGAACCAGGCGCCGGCGTCCAGCGACCGGAGGCGCGCGAGGGGGTAGGACGAGACGGCGCCGGTGCCGTCGGTCGTGGCGTCGACCGTGTCGTCGTGGATCACCACCGCGCGGCCGTCCGCGGTGAGCTGCACGTCCATCTCGACGCAGTCGGCGCCGGCCCGCCACGCGGCCTCGAAGGCCGCCAGCGTGTTCTGCGGCGCCACCGCCGAGTTGCCGCGGTGCCCGATGACCCTCATGACCACATCCCTCGTTCCTCGAGGACCTCGCGCAGCACGTCGGCACGGTCGGAGATGAGACCGTCCACCCCCAGGTCGAGCAGCCGGCGCATCCGGTCGGGGTCGTTCACCGTCCACACGTGCACCCGGAGGCCGGCGTCGTGCGCCGCCGCCACGGTGCGCTCGTCGACCACGGTGAGCCCGCGGGCCCCGGTCGGGACCTGCAGGCAGTCCACCCGGCGGGCCAGCCAGCTCACCGGTCGGCCGAGCCGGACGTCGAGCAGGAACCGCGCGATCTCCGCGGTGCCGGCCGAGCCGGCCGCCGGACGGGTGAGGCGTCGCAACGTCTCCCGGCGCCGGGCGGCGGCGAACGAGGCGACGAGCACCCGCCCGTGCGAGCGGGTCCGCTCGATGGCCTGGGCCACCGGGAACACGCCGGTGGGCTCCTTGACGTCGATGTTGACGCGCACGTCGGGGAACGCGCCGAGGAGGTCCTCCAGCAGCGGGACGGGTTCGACACCTCCGATGCGGGCCTCGCGGACCTCGCGCCAGGGCAGGTCGCGCACGCGGCCGTGGCCGTCGGTGGTGCGGTCGAGCGTCGCGTCGTGCAGCGCGACCGCGTAGCCGTCGGCGGTCGCGTGCGCGTCGGTCTCGACGTACCGGAAACCCAGGTCGACCGCGGCGGCGAAGGCGGCCATCGAGTTCTCCAGGCCGTCCCGGGAGAACCCGCGGTGCGCCAGGGCCGCGAACGGCGGGTCGAGGTAGCCGGTCATGCCGACACCCGTGCGAGGAACTCGGTCACCGCGGCGAGGTAGGCCGCGCGGGGCTCGTCGGCGGACAGCGTGAGATCGTGCACGCCGTCGGGGACCACGCGCACCTCCACCTCGGCGCCCAGCCCGGGCGCCAGCCGGGCGAGCGTCCGGACGTCGAGCACGACGTCCTGCCGGTCGAGGTCGGGGTTGTCGTCCCGGTCCGGCCCGGAGGTGTCGGAGTGCGCGACGAGGACGGGGCACGAGATGTCCAGCCCCCGGGCGACGCGGGCCTGGCCCTGGCGCACCGCGGACAGCCACCCGGCGCGCGCCGGGACGCCTTCCGGCCGCTTGAGCCGGGTGTCGAAGTCCCAGCGCCCGCCGTGCACCGTGAGCAGGTGCGTGGCGTAGACGGACGGCCGGCTGGACAGCGGGGTCAGCGGACGCAGCCGCGCCAGCGCCCGCAGCACCTCGTCGCCGACCACCGGCGCGAACACCGAGCCCGGACCAAGGAAGGGGCTGTCGAGGACCAGGCCCTCGACACCGCCGCGCTCGCGGTGCGCGTGCGCCCACAGCGCGGCGACGAGCCCGCCGGTCGAGTGCGCGTGCACGACGACGGGCACCTCGGGGTGCAGCAGCCGCGCGGCCACCACGGCCGCGGTGAGGTCGGTGCCCTGCTCGCGCAGGTCGTCCTGGTAGTGCGGCACCTCGCCGAGCCGCCACGCCCGCCCGGCTCGTCGGGCGTCCAGCGCGAGGAACGCCCAGCCGGCGGCCTCGACCGTCTCGGCGAGGTGGCTCTGGAAGAAGTAGTCGTTGTAGCCGTGCAGGTGGACGACCACACCGGCGGGCCGCCGTGCTGCCTCGCGCCGGCGCACCAGCGCGTACACCGGGTCGGAGCGCCCGGCCGCGACCGACGCCGCCGGCGCGCCCAGGACGACCGGCGAGGCCGGCGCCCGCGCGACGACGAAGCCCGGGAGGTGCTGGTCGTCGCTCCAGGTCAGGCCGGCGTCGCGGTCGGTGCGCACGGGACAGGCCTACACCCGTCCGGTCGCCGTCGCCGCGACGACGTCGTCACGGCCGTCCACCCGCCGGCCGGTAGGGAACCGGACGGCGACGAACAGCACGAGGCCGACGAAGAGCACCGCCACGATGCCCAGGATGCCCCAGTACTGGTCGTGGCCCCAGCGGATGGCCAGCGTCCAGGCGGCCGGCGCGAGGAAGGTCGCCACCCGCCCGGTGGTGGCGTACAGGCCGAACGACTCCGCCTCGCGGCCCTCGTCGGCCATCCGTGCCAGGAGCCCCCGGCTGGCGGACTGCGCCGGGCCGACGCACGCCGACAGCACCAGGGCGGCGACCCAGAAGACGGTCTTGCCCCGGGCGTGCAGCACGAGCAGGGCGGTCGCCGAGGCCACCAGCACGACGAGCGAGACGATGATCATCCGGCGCGGGCCGAACCGGTCGTCGAGCCAGCCGGCAGCGATGGTGAAGACGCCCGCGACGACGTTCGCCGCGATGGCGAACACGATGACCTGCGAGGCGGTGAACCCGAAGGTGCCCGACGCGAGCACCGCACCGAACGTGAACACGCCGGTGAGGCCGTCGCGGTAGACCGCGCTGGCCACGAGGTAGCCGAGCATCGAGCGGCGCGAGCGCCACAGCCGGGCCACGTCCCGGCCGAGCTTGGCGTACGCGCCGAGGGGCGTGATCGCCTGGGGGTCGCGCTCGGGATGCTCCGTCACCGCCAGGAGCACCGGAACCGCGAAGACCGCCATCCACCCGGCGGCCAGCGCGATCGCGGCGCGGATGTTCCACCCGCCCGCGCTCGTCACGCCGAACCAGCCGACGTCGGGGTTGATGAAGCCGACGAACAGCACGAGCAGCAGCACGATGCCGCCGACGTAGCCCGATCCCCAGCCGAGCCCGCTCACCCGGCCGAGGTTGCCGGGCGTGGTGATCCGCAGCAGCAGCGCGTTGTACGCGACGGACGCCAGCTCGTAGAACACCGTGCCGATCGCGAGCAGCGTCACGCCGAGCACCACGGCGCCCGCCAGGTGCCCCGGGGTCGGCCGGACGAGCACCATCCCCGCCATCGCCAGGACGGTCACGAGCGTGTTCCAGGCGAGCCACGGCTTGCGCCGACCGGAGGCGTCCGCGAGCGCGCCGAGGGCCGGTGCGAGCAGTGCGACGCAGATGCCGGAGACGGTCATCGCGGTGCCCAGCCACTCGCTGTGCAGCGCGATGGTCGCCTTGACGGCCTGCCCCGGCTCCACGAACGTCTTCGACGTCAGCCAGACCGTGAACACGAACGTCGTCACGACGGAGTTGAACGCCGCCGAGCCCCAGTCCCAGGCGGCCCACGCGAGGATCGGTCGACGCAGCAGGCGTTGGTCGCCGAGCGTGCGACCGGAAACCACGCCCGTGGCCGGGGCGTCGTCACCGGCGCGGACGGCAAGGGTGGGGTCGTCAGCCACGCGCGGATCGTACGGCGTGCCGCGACGCACCGGCGGCGCGGCACGACGAACGGACGATGAACGCCGGCCGACGTCCGCGCCGTGCGTGCGGCCGGACACCGAGCGACGTCACGGAGGACGGCTCAGGAGACCGTCCGGTCGTCGACCGCCGCCGCGGGTGCGTCACGCTTGACGGCCTCGATGCCGTTGTGCGCCCCGTCCTTGCGGGTGTAGCCCTCGCCGCCCGTGGCGATGACCTGTCCGTTGGCGGACCTCAGACGCCACCGGAACTCGCCGTCGGCGCCCTTGTACAGCTCGAACCTCGCGGCCATGCCAGCTCCCTCGTCGAAGTCCCGGGATGGTCGTCACGTTAGGAGGGCGCGGCCGGGTGGGCCACCGGAACGGAGGACGTGCCCGCCGGTCACGGGTCGCGCCCGCGCGTGGGCGCCTAGTACCCCTCCGGGTGCTGCGGCACGTAGGGCGCGGCGAGGGCCGCCAGCTCGTCGTCGGTCAGCGTGAGCTCCAGCGAGGCGATCGCGTCGTCGAGGTGCTCCGGCTTCGTCGCGCCGACGATGGGTGCGGTGACGGCAGGCTGCTGGCGCACCCACGCGAGCGCGACCTGGGCCATCGGCACGCCGCGTCCCGCGGCGACCGCCGCCACCGCGTCGACGATCGCCCGGTCGGCGACCTCCTGCTGGTGGTAGAGCGTCGCGCCGAACTCGTCCGTCCGGGTCCGTGCGGTCGTCGTTCCCCACGGCCGGGTGACGCGCCCGCGCGCCAGCGGGCTCCACGGGATCACGCCGACGCCCTGCGCGAGGCAGAACGGATGCATCTCGCGCTCCTCCTCGCGCATGAGGAGGTTGTACTGGTCCTGCATCGAGACGAACCGGGTCCAGCCGCCCAGGTCGGCGGCGTGCTGCATGGTCGCGAACTGCCAGGCGTACATGGACGAGGCGCCGAGGTAGCGCGCCTTGCCGGCCTTCACCACGTCGTGCAGCGCCTCCATGGTCTCCTCGACCGGCACGGTCGGGTCGAAGCGGTGGATCTGGTAGAGGTCGACGTAGTCCGTCCGCAGCCGGCGCAGGCTGGCGTCGATCGCGTGCATGATGTGGGCGCGCGACAGCCCCGCGCCGTGCGGCCCGCCGTACATCCGGCCGTGGACCTTCGTCGCGATGACCACCTCCTCGCGCTGCGCGAGGTCCTTGAGGGCGCGCCCGACGATCTCCTCGCTGGTGCCGTCGGAGTAGACGTCCGCCGTGTCGAAGGTGGTGATCCCGGACTCCAGGGCGCGCCGCAGGAACGGCCGGCTCTTGTCCTCCGGCAGGCTCCACGGGTGGGAGCCACGGCTCGGGTCCCCGTAGCTCATGCATCCCAGGACGATCGCCGAGACCCGCAGTCCGCTGGTCCCGAGCTGGACGTACTCCATCGCGCGCTCCTTCGTCGACGGCCCCGGCGGCCGGTCACCAGTCTGCCCCTAGGCCATGCTTGGGTCGTCCGTCCGTGCATCCGACCGCCAGGCGGGGACGTGGCTACGGCTCGAAGCGGTAGCCCGCGCCGGGGTGCGTGATGACGTGCCGCGGGTTGGCCGGGTCGGCCTCGAGCTTGCGGCGCAGCTGCGCGCTGTAGACCCGCAGGTAGTTGGTCTCCTCGGCGTAGCCCGGCCCCCACACCGCCTGCAGCAGCTGCATGCGCGGCACCAGCCGCCCCGCGTTGCGGACGAGCACCTCGAGCATGGCCCACTCGGTGGGCGTCAGTCGCACCTCGGAGCCGTCGCGCAGCACGAGGCGGCGGGCCAGGTCGATCTCGAGGTCGCCCGCGACGACGACGGTGTCGCCGGCCTCGTCGACCGGCTGGGCGCGCCGCACCGCCGCGCGCAGCCGCGCCAGCAGCTCGTCCATGCCGAACGGCTTGGTGACGTAGTCGTCGGCACCGGCGTCGAGCGCGTCGACCTTGTCCTCGCCGTGCTGCCGGGCCGAGAGCACGACGATCGGGACCCGCGTCCAGCCGCGCAAGCCGGTGATGACCTCGAGCCCGCTCATGTCGGGCAGGCCGAGGTCGAGCAGCACCACGTCCGGGTGCCACCCGGCCGCGTCCCGCAGCGCCGAGTGCCCGTCGTTGCTGACACGCACGTCCCAGCCCACGGCGCGCAGGGTGATCGCGAGGGCGCGGGCGAGGCCGGCCTCGTCGTCGACGACGAGCACGCGCGAGGCGGTCACGCGTCCACCTCCTCGCGGGGCACGCGCAGCACCATGGTCAGGCCGCCCCCGGGGGTGTCTTCCGCCGACAGCTCGGCACCGACGGCACGGGCCAGGCCGTCCGCGACGGCGAGCCCGAGGCCGACGCCGTCGGGATGGCTGTCCGACAGCCGCCGGAACGGCTCGAAGATGGCGGCTCGGTCCGCCTCGGGGACGCCAGGACCACGGTCGACGACGCGCACCTCGACGTCGTGGTCGCTGGCGGACGCCAGCACCAGCACCGGCTCGCCAGGAGGCGAGTGCCGCACGGCGTTGGACGTGACGTTGTCGAGCACCCGCTCGAGCAGCCCGGGGTCGGTGCGGACCAGGGGCAGGTCCTCGGGCACCTCGAGCCGCACCTTGCGGCCGTAGGGCTCGACGACGGCCGGCACCACCTCCTCCAGGCTCGTCGCCCGCAGCGCAGGTTGCAGGCCGCCGGCCTGCAACCGGGACATGTCCAGAAGGTTGTCGATGAGCCGCTCCAGCCGGGTGGTCGCCGCGGCGAGCGTGCGCACCAGGTCGGTCCGGTCGTCGTCGGCCAGCTCCAGCCCGGGAGCGGTGAGGGCGTCGACCGCTGCCCGGATCGTCGCCAGCGGGGTGCGCAGGTCGTGGGAGACCGCGGCGAGCAGCGCGGTGCGGGCCGCGTCGGCCTGGGCCAGGAGCCGGGCCTGCTCGGCCTGCGCCCGCAGCCGGCGCTGCTCGATGACGACACCGGCCTGCGAGGCGAACGCGTCGAGGGCCCGCCGGTCCCCGGCGGGCAGCGGCCGGCCGGTCAGGGCGAGCACCCGCCGGTCGTCGACCGCCGCGACCGTGTCGGCGGCCGTGGGTGCGGCCGGGGGGAGGTCGCCGGAGCTCGCCACCGAGGTCCACAGCCCGGCGTCGTCCCGCTCGAGGAGGGCGACCGCCCCTTGCCCGAAGGTCTCGCGGACCCGGTCGACCACCGCCTCGGCGGTGTCCTCGCCGGACAGCACGGAGCGGGACACCGACGCGAGGGCGGACGCCTCCGCCCGGCTCCGGAAGGCCTCGGCGGACCGTCTGGCCGCCAGGTCGACGACGCTGGCCACGGCGACCGCCACCAGGACGAAGACGACGAGCGCGAAGGCGTTCTCCGGCTCCGCGATGGTGAACCGCCGGACCGGCTCGGTGAAGAACCAGTTGAGCGTGAGGAAGCCGATGACCGCCATCGCCACGGCGGGCCACAGGCCGCCGAGCAGTGCCACCGCGACCGTGCCGGTGAGGAACACCATGAGGTCGGTCGGCAGCCCGATGTGGGTGCGCCAGGGCAGCAGCGCCGCGGTGAGGTCGGCGGGCAACGCGAACGCCGCCACCCAGCCCGCGATCTGGCGGGTGTGCGGGAGCGCGGAGCTGCGGCGCAGCCGCGGCATGCCGCCGCGGGCGAGCTGGTGCGTGACGAGGTGCACGTCGATGGAGCCCGCGAGGCGGGCGATCTCCACGTCGGTGGACTCCGCCAGCGCCTGGCGCCAGCGCGAGCGGCGGGTGACGCCGACCACGATCATCGTGGCGTTGACGCCGGTGGCGAAGTCGACCACGGCGGTCGCCACGTGCTCGCCGACGACGGTGTGGAACGTTCCGCCGAGGGACTCGACGAGCTGGCGGTGCGCGGCCAGGGCCTGCGGCGGGGCGCCCGGCAGGCCGTCCGTGACCAGCACGTGGACCGCGAGCAGCTCCGAGCCGGGGGAGCGCTGGGCCAGCCGGGCGCCGCGGCGCAGCAGGGTGTCGGTCTCCGGGCCACCGGTGACGGCGACGACGATGCGCTCGCGCGCCGGCCAGGGGGCGCCGATGGCGTGCTCCTGCCGGTAGGCGGTCAGCGCGTCGTCCACGCGGTCGGCCAGCCACAGCAGGGCGAGCTCGCGCAGTGCGGTGAGGTTCCCCACGCGGAAGTACGAGGAGAGCGACGCGTCGATCTGCTCGGCCTGGTAGACGTTGCCGTGCGCCAGCCGGCGACGCAGCGCCTGCGGCGACAGGTCGACGAGCTGGATCTGGTCCGCGGATCGCACGACGGCGTCGGGGACGGTCTCGCGCTGCCGGACGCCGGTGATGGCCTCGACGGCGTCGACGAGCGACTCCAGATGCTGCACGTTGACGGTGGTGATGACGTCGATGCCGGCCACGAGCAGGTCGTCGACGTCCTGCCAGCGCTTCGGGTGGGTGCTGCCGGGGGCGTTGGTGTGGGCCAGCTCGTCGACGAGCACCACCTGGGGCGCGCGCGCGAGGACCGCGATCACGTCGAGCTCCGACAACGAGACCCCGCGGTAGGCGACGGTGCGCCGCGGCACCATCTCGAGGCCCTCGGCGAGGGCCGATGTCGCCGGCCGGCCGTGCGTCTCCAGCAGCCCGACGACGATGTCGGTGCCGCGCGCCGAACGGCGGTGGGCCTCGTCGAGCATGGCGTAGGTCTTGCCGACCCCGGGTGCCGCGCCGAAGTAGACGATGAGGCGCCCTCGGCCGCGGTCACCGGCGTTCATGCGGCCATCCTCCCGCCAGAGGGGTGCGGCACGAGGAGTGGGGGCGTGCCACGCGCCGACTCTCCCGCGGCGCGAGCCGCCGCCGCAGCGTCCTGACGCATCACGTACGCCTCCTGACGGGATCTTGACGCCCTGGCAGCGGGGGCCGTCAGGGGACCGTCAGCGTTGGAGCCGCGAACCGTATGCGTTGTGTCAGGGACCGGGCCGGGCGTCGGCGGGGGCGGTTACGTTGATGACGGCACCGGTCCGCGGTGCGCGGTCCCCGGTGGGGCCGCTCGCGTACGAAACGGAGCTCCTCGTGCTGGACGTCGTCTACGTACTGGGCGTCGTCGTCCTGTTCGTGGTGGTCGGGCTCGTCGCGAAGGCGGTCGAGAAGCTGTGATCGTCTTCACGGTGGTGGCCGCCGTCCTCGGCCTGGCGGCGCTCGTCTACCTCGTGTACGCCCTCGTCAAGCCGGAGCGCTTCTGATGGCGCCGTGGCTCCTGGCGACCCTCGCTGTGCTGACGGTCGCGATCATCCTGGCCGCGGTCCACCGGCCGCTCGGCGACTACATGGCGTGGGTCTACACCAGCCCGAAGGACCTCCGGCTCGAGCGCGGTCTGTACCGGGTCATCGGCGTGGACCCCCGGGGCGAGCAGTCATGGCGCTCGTACGTGCGGTCGCTCCTGGCGTTCTCGCTCGTCGGGGTGCTGCTCCTCTACCTCCTGCAGCGGGTGCAGGCGTGGCTGCCGTACTCGCTGGGCCTGGGGAACCCTTCGCCGCAGCTGTCCTTCAACACGGCCATCTCGTTCGTCACCAACACCAACTGGCAGTCGTACTCGCCGGAGCAGACGCTCGGCTACACGGTGCAGCTCGCCGGACTGGTGGTGCAGAACTTCGTCTCCGCGGCCGTCGGCATGGCGGTGGCGGTCGCCCTGGTGCGCGGCTTCGCCCGCCGGACCGCGCACACCATCGGCAACTTCTGGGTGGACCTGGTCCGCGGCACGTTCCGCATCCTGCTGCCGATCGCGTTCGTCGCCGCGGTGGTGCTGCTCGCGGGCGGTGTGATCCAGAACTTCGACCCCTTCCACGCGGTCACCACGGTCGCGGGCGGCACGCAGACGCTGCCGGGCGGCCCGGTGGCCTCGCAGGAGGCGATCAAGGAGCTGGGCACCAACGGCGGCGGGTTCTTCAACGCCAACTCCGCCCACCCGTTCGAGAACCCCGGCGCCGGGACGAACCTCGTGGAGATCGTGCTGCTCCTGCTCATCCCGTTCTCGCTGCCGCGCACGTTCGGCCGGATGGTGGGCGACCGCCGCCAGGGCTACGCCGTCGCGGCAGCGATGGGGATCATCTTCATCGCCTCGTTCGCCGCCCTGACCGCCTTCGAGCTGCACGGCGCGGGGACCGCGCCCCAGCTCGCCGGAGGCGCGATGGAGGGCAAGGAGCAGCGGTTCGGCGTGGTGTGGACGTCGCTGTTCGCGACGTCGAGCACCCTCACGTCGACGGGCGCGGTCAACGGGATGCACGACTCGTTCACCGCGCTCGGCGGCATGATGCCGATGCTCAACATGATGACCGGCGAGGTCGCGCCGGGCGGCGCGGGGTCCGGGCTGTACGGCATGCTCATCGTCGCGATCGTCGCGGTGTTCCTCGGCGGCCTCATGGTGGGGCGCACGCCGGAGTACCTGGGCAAGAAGATCGGCGCCCGCGAGATCAAGCTGGCCAGCCTCTTCATCATCGTCACGCCGGCGCTCGTGCTCATCGGCACGGCGCTGAGCTTCGCGATCCCCCCCGTGCGCGCCAGCGTGGTGGGCACCTCGATCGGGAACCCCGGCGTCCACGGGCTCTCCGAGGTGGTGTACGCCTTCACGTCCGCCGCGAACAACAACGGGTCGGCGTTCGCCGGGCTGGCCGCCAACACGCCGTGGCTGAACACCGCGCTGGGCGTGACGATGCTGCTCGGCAGGTTCGTGCCGATCGTGCTCGTGCTGGCTCTCGCCGGCTCCCTCGCCGCCCAGGACAAGACCCCCGAGACGGCCGGGACCCTGCCGACCCACCGGCCGTTGTTCGTCGGCCTCGTCGTCGGGGTCGTCGTCGTCGTGGCGGCTCTGACCTTCTTCCCCGTACTCGCGCTGGGCCCCCTGGCGGAAGGACTCGCCCGATGACGTCCACCCCGACCGCCGCGCCCGTACGGCCCACGCCCGCCGGTCGTCCGGCACGGGTCTCCGGAGGGGCGTTCTCCTGGTCGCAGGTCCGCGCGTCGGCGCCGGGAGCCTTGCGCAAGCTCGACCCGCGCCAGCAGTGGCACAACCCGGTGATGTTCGTCGTCTGGGTCGGGGCCGTGCTCACCACGGCGCTGGCGATCGCCGAGCCGTTCATCGGCGGCCCGGGCTCGTCCGGCGGGACCGTGGTGCCGTCGTCGTTCACCTGGGCGATCGCCGTCTGGTTGTGGCTCACCGTGCTGTTCGCGAACCTCGCCGAGGCGGTGGCCGAGAGCCGCGGCCGGGCGCAGGCGGACAGCCTGCGCACGAGCCGCACCAGCACCGTCGCCCATCGGGTCGTGCGGTACGACGAGGCGTCCGACCCCGGCGCCACCGCCGCGGCCACGCAGGACGTGCACTCCCCGGACCTGCGGCTCGGCGACGTCGTCGTCGTGTCCGCGGGCGAGACGATCCCGGGCGACGGCGACATCGTCTCGGGCATCGCCTCGGTGGACGAGTCGGCCATCACGGGGGAGTCCGCGCCGGTGATCCGCGAGTCGGGTGGCGACCGCAGCGCCGTCACCGGCGGCACGCGGGTGCTGTCCGACCGGATCGTCGTGCGCATCACGTCGAAGCCTGGCGAGACGTTCGTCGACCGGATGATCGCCCTCGTCGAGGGCGCGCAGCGGCAGAGGACGCCGAACGAGATCGCGCTGTCGATCCTGCTGGCCGCGCTGACGATCATCTTCGTCGTCGTCTGCCTGGCGCTGAACCCGATCGCGAGCTACGCGGCCAAGCCCGTGAGCATCACCGTCCTGGTGGCGCTGCTCGTCTGCCTGATACCGACGACGATCGGGGCGTTGCTCTCGGCCATCGGCATCGCCGGCATGGACCGGCTCGTGCAGCACAACGTCCTGGCGATGTCGGGCCGCGCGGTCGAGGCCGCCGGCGACGTGTCCACGCTGCTGCTCGACAAGACCGGCACCATCACGTACGGCAACCGGCAGGCGACCGAGTTCCTCCCGATGTCGGGCGTCGACCCGCACGACCTGGCCGAGGCGGCCGCGCAGTCGTCGCTGGCCGACCCGACGCCCGAGGGGACGTCGATCGTCGACCTGGCCCGCCGCCAGGGCGCGCCCATCGCGACCGGGACCCCGGCGCCGACGGCCGGTACCTTCGTGCCGTTCTCGGCGCAGACCCGGATGTCCGGTCTCGACCTGCCCGACGGCACCCGGATCCGCAAGGGTGCCGGCAGCGCGATCACCGGCTGGCTCGCCGACCAGGGGTGGGCACTGTCCGACGAGCGCGCGGCCGAGCTGGCGGACCTGGTCCGTCCGGTCGCGCGGTCCGGCGGCACGCCGCTGGTGGTCGCCCTCGCCGAGCCGGGTCGGGCCGGCCGGGTCCTCGGCGTGGTCCACCTCAAGGACATCGTCAAGGAGGGGATCGCGCAGCGGTTCGCCGAGATGCGCGAGATGGGTATCCGCACCGTGATGATCACCGGGGACAACCCGCTGACCGCGGCGGCGATCGCGCAGGAGGCGGGGGTCGACGACTACCTGGCGGAGGCGACGCCCGAGGACAAGCTGGCGCTCATCCGCCGCGAGCAGGAGGGTGGCCGGCTCGTCGCCATGACCGGCGACGGCACCAACGACGCCCCCGCGCTGGCCCAGGCGGACGTCGGCGTCGCGATGAACACGGGCACGTCGGCCGCGAAGGAGGCCGGCAACATGGTCGACCTCGACTCGGACCCGACCAAGCTGGTCAGCATCGTCGAGATCGGCAAGCAGCTGCTCATCACGCGGGGCGCGCTGACGACGTTCTCGATCGCCAACGACGTCGCCAAGTACTTCGCGATCATCCCCGCGATGTTCATGGGGGTGTACCCCGGGCTGGGCGCGCTCAACGTCATGCACCTGCACTCACCCGCGTCGGCCGTGCTGTCGGCGGTGATCTTCAACGCGATCATCATCGTGCTGCTCATCCCGCTGGCCCTGCGCGGGGTGCGGTACCGGCCCGGCGGCGTCTCCCGGACCCTCGCCCGCAACCTGCTGATCTACGGCGGCGGCGGCATCGTCGCGCCGTTCGTCGGCATCTGGCTCGTCGACCTGGTCGTGCGCCTCCTTCCCGGATTCTGAGAACGACTGGAGCAATCGCCATGAGCGGATCCAACTCCGGAACGGGCGGCCGCGTGTACGGGGTCGCCGTCCGAGCGATGGTGGTGTTCACGCTCGTCCTGGGCGTGGGCTACACCCTGGCCGTCACCGCCGTCGGACAGCTCATGCTGCCGGCGCAGGCCCGGGGCTCGGCCGTGACGAGGGCCGACGGGACGGTCGTCGGCTCGGCACTCATCGGCCAGTCGTTCACCGGCGCGGACGGCAAGCCGCTGCCGCAGTACTTCCAGTCCCGGCCCTCTGCGGCGGGCACGGGGTACGACGCCGCGGCGTCGTCGGGCTCGAACTGGGGGCCGGAGAACCCGGACCTCATCAAGGCCATCACGGCCCGCAAGGCGCAGGTCGCGGCCTTCGACGGTGTCAGCCCGGCCCAGGTCCCTCCCGACGCGGTCACGGCCTCGGCCTCGGGCCTCGACCCGGACATCAGCCCCGCGTACGCGGCGATCCAGGTGGATCGCGTCGCGGCCGCCCGGCAGCTTCCGGTCGACGAGGTGCGTGCGCTGGTCGCCGCGCACACGCAGGGACGGCCCTGGGGATTCCTCGGCGAGCCGACCGTCAACGTCGTCGAGCTCAACCTCGCGCTGGACCGCCTGGCCGGATGACCGGCCCGGCCCGGGCCGGCCCAGCCTGGCCCAGCCTGGCCTGGCCCGGTGCAGGATGGGCCGGTGCCGTGGTTCGAGTTCGACGCCCCGCTGTGGCGCTGGGAGGCCCGCGCCAACGACGTCTGGACCTTCGTCAGCCTCCCGGAGGTGCTGTCCGACGAGCTGCTCGAGCTCGGCGAGCCGTACGCGCGCGGCTTCGGCTCGCTTCGCGTCGAGGTGGCGGTCAGGGACACCGTGTGGCGTACGTCAGTGTTCCCGGACGGGGCGCGCCGCGCCTACGTGCTGCCGGTCAAGCGTGCCGTGCGCGAGGCCGAGGGGCTGACCGTCGGCGTCCCCGCGCACGTGCAACTGCGGCTCGTCGACCTGGACGCGCCCAGCGGCCGGGCTGCTGGGCGAGCGCCGGCTCGCCGGGCAGGTCGCTCGCCGGCGTAGCCGGTGCCGGCCTCAGAACGGCGGCTCGTCGGGGTAGCCCCCGCCGCCACGCAGGGGCGGGTCGAGCAGCTCGGTGCGGCCGTGGTCGCCGGGGGTGACGCGGTAGGCCAGGCCGGCGGGCGTGCGCCACTCGAACACCCCGGGCTCCACCTGCCGCAGCGTGAAGCCACCGTCGGTCTTCAGGCGGTGGCAGCGCTCGGACAGCGGGCCCAGGTTGTCGGCCGAGGTGGTGCCGGGCAGCGGCGAGCCGTTGGCCGGTGTGCCGTGGTACTCGGTGGTGTGGTCGAGGTCGCACCGGTCAGCGGGCACGTTGCAGCCGGGACCGGCGCAGCACCCGTCCCGCGCGGCCACGTGCGCCACGAGCGCGGCCGGTGGTCGGTACCGGTGGCGTCCCACGTCGAGCACCGCGCTCGTGAGGGGGTCGGTGACGATGCGCCGCCACGTGCCACCCATCGCGAGGGCACGGGCCTGCTCGGCGGGGACGGGTCCCAGCCCGGCCAGCTCGGCGGGCTTCTCGTCCATCCCCAGGAGCGTCGACAGGGCGACGGTCACGTCGATGCGGACCTTCGGCACGCGGATGCGCGGCGCCCTCCGGCGCGACCGGGCCCCTTCGTCGTCGACGCCCTCGTTCGTCTCGCGCTCGTCGGCCACGCTCGCCAGGAGGGCGTCGCCTGCGGCGAGGGCCGTGAGCGTGTCGGCGCGCAGCTGGTCGAGCGTCCGCGGGTCACCGGCGGCGCGAGCGGTGCGAGCGGTCGCGTCGAGCGTGCCGTCGACCCGGGCCGCGTCGGCCGCCGGTAGCACCGCCCAGATGCCGGCCATGCCGTCCGGGAGGCGCCGCGGGTGGCACACGTGCCGGGTCGCGAGCGCCGCCTGCAGGCGGAAGGCGGCGTCCTCGGGCTCGAGAGTCAGCAGGGCCCGGTCGACGTCGGCGGCCAGCTGCGTCGGCGTCCGCAGCGCGGCCCGAGGCAGCACCTGGTCGAGCACGGGCCGCGTCAGCTGGTACGCGCGGCCGGCCAGGCGGTTCGTGAGCACGCGCATCTTGGCGGTGTCCACCAGGCCGGCGGAGACCGCCTCGGCCACCGGCAGCAGCTCCGCCTGCAGCGCGCGCCCGTCGCGCACCAGCCTGTTCGCCGCCCGCCTGGACCAGCCCAGCCGCATCGCCAACTCGTCGCCCGCGACGCAGGTCCGCGCCGGCAGGGGCAGGTCCCAGTCGGGGTTCATGGACCCGCGGCGCGACAGCTCGGCCGCCAGGAGGCACGCCCGCTGGTGCGCCCAGGCGGCCAGCTTCTCGGCCGCCACCACCGCCTCCACCAGCACCGTGTCGTCGAGCGCGGCCGGGTCGGCGATCTCGAGCACGGAGGCCAGGTCGCCGCCGGGCAGGGCGGTCCCCATCTCGGCCAACGAGGCCCACGGCGCGCACGCCAGGTCCAGCAGCTCGTCCTCGCCCAGCGCCGCGGGCTCGCTCTCGGCCGTCCACTGGCCGTCCTCGGGCGGGTCGCCGGGCAGCGCGGGGAAGCGCTCGGTGACAACAGATGCGAACACGTGTTCGACCATACGCCCGCTGCCTCCCTCCGTCCACTGTGATGTCTCAGGTCATGGGTGACGGTTGTGCGTCAGGACATCGGTGACGGTTGGTGTGTCAGGACTTCGGTGACGCTGTGGGCTTTCTCGGTCGTGTTCCTGGTGGTCGGCCGCTGCCGACGAAGCGGGTGCCGGGTGCTGGTCGGGTGTGTTCGGCGAGGATCTCGCCGTGCAGGTCTGTGACGATGATCGTGTTGCCGGCGGCGATGACGAGGACCTGCTCGAAGGAGTGGCCCGGCTCGACCTTGTAGACGACCGAGTCCAGCGTGATGGTGCCGGCAGTGCTCACCATCCTGATGCGGGTGTCGGCGGGTAGGTCGGCGGGCGGCTTGGGGCGGGGATGTCGGATCGGGGCAGGTTCCTGGTAGAAGGGCCGGTCTGGCTTCGGGCGTGGCGGATCGGCCTTGGGGGTCGCTTCCCAGGCCGTGGCCGGGGTGAGGCGCCCGGGTAGTCCTTGGTGGGGGCGGGCGGTGTTGTAGATGTGGTCGAACGCGTCGGCAGCCATGGATGGCTTGATCGATGGTGTCCAGGGGGTCGACCAGGGACACTACGAGCCGTTCCATTGCGGCCTCGACGCCCAAGTCCTCTGCGAGCAGGTACTTGCCGGTGTCGCAGATGTTGGCCACGCCGTCGCACATCGACTGTCCGAGGACGTCAAGGTGACTGTTGGCAGCGTTGCCGACGTCCTGATGCACAACTGTCACCCATGACCTGAGACATCACACCTCCCTCCGTCCACCTCCGTCCACCTCCCTCCGTCAAGTGCGTCACGCGCGACGGCGAGGAGGAGGCGGCCCGGGGCAGGACGCGACGCGCGCACCGCGCGGCCGTCCGCACACGCGCTAGGCCGCCGAGCACGACGGCGTGAGGGGCGCGGCCCGAAGCCCGCGCCCCTCACGCCGCCGCCGTCAGCGGACGGTGCTGTACGTCCGCACCGCGACGACGTACGCGACGATCCCGATCCCGACCATCCACGCCAGCGCGACCCAGATGTCGCCACCGGCCGGCAGCCCCTCCATGCGCGCGCGCAGCGTCTGGACCACCGACGTCACCGGCTGGTTCTCGGCGAACCACCGGACCGGTCCGGGCATCGTCGAGGTCGGCACGAACGCCGAGCTCAGGAACGGCAGGAAGATCAGCGGGTAGGCGAACGCGCCGGCGCCGTCGACGGACGTGGCGGTCAGCCCGGGGATGACGGCGATCCACGTGAGCGCGAGCGTGAACAGCGTGAGGATCCCGACGACCGCGAGCCAGCCGAGGAGCCCGGCGCGCGGCCGGAAGCCGGTGGCGAAGGAGACCCCGATGATGACGACGGTGGTGACGGCGTTGGACACCAGCGAGGTCAGCACGTGCGACCACAGCACCGAGGAGCGTGCGATCGGCATCGTGGTGAACCGCGCCGTGATGCCCGTCTGGGTGTCGCTGAACAGGCGCACCGCCGTGTAGGCCACGGACGAGGCGACCGCGATGAGCAGGATCCCCGGCAGCAGGTAGTTGGTGTAGTTGCCGCCGCCGGTCTGGATCGCGCCGCCGAACACGTACCGGAACAGCAGCAGGAACGCGATGGGCATGACCGCGACGGTGATGATGGTGTCCGGGCTGCGGACGATCGCCTTCATGAGACGCCCGGTGAGGGCCGTGGTGTCGTGCACCATGGTCAGCTCGCCTCCTTCGTGCCGGTGATGGCGAGGAAGATCTCCTCGAGGGTGGGTTGCTTCTCGACGTACTCGACCGTCGCGGGCGGGAACATCGCCTTGAGCTCGGCGAGCGTGCCGTCGGCGATGATCACGCCGCCGTGCAGGATCGCGATCCGGTGGGCCAGGGCCTCGGCCTCCTCCAGCATCTGCGTGGTCAGCAGGATCGTCGTGCCGCCCTCGGCCAGCTCCTTGACGGTGCGCCACACCTCGAGGCGGGCCTCGGGGTCCAGGCCGGTGGTCGGCTCGTCGAGGACGACGACCGCCGGCACCCCGACCAGGCTCATGGCGATGTCCAGCCGGCGGGTCATGCCCCCGGAGTAGGTGCCGACGCGCCGGTCGGCGGCCTCGGTGAGCCCGAACCGCGCGAGCAGGGCGGTGGCCACCGCCCCCGGGCCGGGGACGCGCCGCAGGGTCGCGACGAGCTCGATGTTCTCGCGGCCGGTCAGCACCCCGTCGACGGCGGCGAACTGGCCCGTCAGCGAGATGGACCGGCGCACCTGGGCCGCCTCGGTGACCACGTCGTGGCCCGCGACCGAGACGCTGCCGCCGTCGGGCCGCAGCAGCGTCGCGCAGACGTTGATCGCCGTCGTCTTGCCGGCGCCGTTCGAGCCGAGGAGCGCGACGATCTCGCCGGGCTGGACCTCGAGGTCGACGCCTCGCAGCACGGCGTTGTCCCCGAACGACTTGGTGAGGTTGCGGATCGTGATCGCGGCGGTCATGGCCGGCCTCCTGGTGCGGGTTCGTGGTGGGTGTGCCTGGCGGGGCTGCTAGCCGACGAAGGGTTCCGGGCGGCGCACGACGATGTCGCCGTAGCCGGTCCTGGCGTGGATCTCGGCGGTCGCCTCGCCGGCCACCGGGCCGCCGGTGGGCTCGAGCCGGTTGCGCACGGCGCCGCTCTTCGACGAGACGTCGAGCAAGGCGGCGGTGCCCTCGGGCACGCCCACCTCGATCGAGCCGTACGAGGTGGTGAGGTCGACCGAGCCCGACTCGAGGTGCTCGACGCGCACGCTCCCGGTGGCCGCCTTGGCGACGAGCGTGCCGGCGACCCGGCCGACGGCCACGTGCCCGTGGCCGCCCACGATGGTCAGCGACCCGGTGACGGCGCCGACGGTGGTGTGCCCGTTGGCGGAACGGATGGTGACCTCGCCGGCGGCCTCCCGGAGCCGGACGGAGCCCGCGCTCGCGCGCAGCTCGGACGGTCCTGCGACGCGGCCCGCGACGATCGAGCCGGCGCTGGCGCCCACCGTGAGGCGCTCGGCGTCCTCGATGCGGGCGTTGCCGGCCGACAACGTGACGTCGACGACGCCGAGGGCGCCCTCGGCATCGAGCGACCCGAACGCGAGCTTGCCGGTCACGGACGAACCGCTCGGCAGCTCGATGGTCACGGCCACCGATCCCTTGGGCCCGATGACGACGTTGCGCAGGCTGCGGTCGTTGCCGACGGTGAGGATGCCGTTGGCGAAGTCGACGCTGGTCTGCTGGGCGAGGTGGGCGTCGCCGGACCGCCCGGGATCGGCCGGCAGCACGGTGACGACCACGTCGTCGCGGTCGCTCGCCACGACGTGGACCGAACCGGCCACCTGGTCGAGCACCGCGGTGATCGGTGCGGCAGCGGGGAACGTGGGCATGGGTGCTCCAAGGGATGTGACGGAGTGGGAGGCGGGTGGTCAGCGCACCCAGCCGGTGAGTCGGTTGCCACCCCGCCGGGGGGTGGCGGTGGCCCGCGTGGGCGTCTGCTCGAGGGCCGCTGCGACGGCGCGCACGAGCCAGGTGTTGACGGAGATGCCGTCGCGTGCGGCGGCGACCTCGACCTGCGTCTTGAGGTGGTCCGGCAGGCGCAGGGTGGTGCGGGTGGTGGTGGCCTCGTCGCCCTCGACGACGGCCGGGGCCGGGGCGGCGGAGGTGCCTGCGGGCGCCAGCACGGCTTCGGGCTCGGGGAGGCTCACGACGAACTCGGGCTCGCCGCCACGCAGCCGCAGGTCGACCGATCCGGGGGCGAGCTCCGCCGAGATCTCTCCGGCGGCGGACGAGAGGGCGTCGAGCAGCACCAGCCGCACGGCGGCGTCCAACGGCGCGGCCAGTCGCTCGGCGAGCCGGCGGGCGTCGTCGCCGCCCGCGTCGGCGGCCGTCGCGAGACGCTGCTGGAGGTCGTCCACGTACCGGGTGAGATCCATGACACCATCGTGACACCACAATGACGTCAGCGCAACACCACGCTGACGTCGCACCGTCTGGGCAGGTCACGGCCGCGCCGGCGGCTGATCGCGCCGGTGCCCCCCGCACGGCACCATGGGTCCATGCGCATCACGGTGACGGGAGCATGGGGCAAGGCCGGCCGCGCGGTCGTCGCGGACCTGCTGGAGCACGGGCACGAGGTGGTGGCGACCGACGTGGCGGGCACCACGGGCGAGTCCGAGACGCTCGGCGTGAACCTGCTGCGGGCGGACCTGTCCGACTACGGCCAGGCGTTCGAGGCGCTGGCCGACGGCGAGGCGGTGGTCCACCTCGGCAACATCCCGGCGCCGGGGCACGCGACCGGCCCGCAGACCCTCAACCGCAACACGGCCGCGAACTCCAACGTGTTCCTCGCCGCCGCGCGGCTCGGGCTGCGCAAGGTGGTGTGGGCGTCGAGCGAGACCACGCTCGGCCTGAGCTTCGCCCCCGAGACCCCGCCCCGCTACGCGCCGGTCGACGAGGCGCACTATCCCGTGCCGCGGTCCACCTACGCCCTGTCGAAGGTGTTGGGCGAGGAGACCGCCCGGCATGTCGCCGACTGGTCGGGCATCCCGTTCGTCGGGCTCCGGCTGTCCAACATCCACCGCCCCGACGAGTACGCGCGCGTCCCGGGGTACTGGACCGACGTGCGGTCCCGGATGTGGAACCTGTGGGGCTACGTCGACGTGCGGGACGTCGCCGCGGCCTGCCGGCAGGCGCTGGAGGCGCCGACCACCGGCTCGCACAACGTGGTGATCGCCGCCGCGGACACCGTCATGAACGTCCCCTCGGCGGACCTCATGGCCCAGGTGTTCCCCGACGTGCCGCTCACCCGCCCGCTGCAGGGGTTCGAGACGCTGCTGGCGATCGGCGCCGCCCGCGACCTGTTCGGCTACACGCCGCAGCACTCGTGGCGCGAGCACGTGGACGCCTGACGGCGTCCCGCCGCGCGGGTCAGTCCCGGCCCGGCGGCAGGTCGAGGGCCGCGACGTCCACGACGAGGTCGGCGCTGCCGCGCCACGCGGCGATCGCCCCGGCGTTCGGCTCGTCGACGTGCGCCACCCAGGCGCGCGCGGCGTCGGGCGCCTTGCCGAACCGCTCGTGCCGGGCGACGAGCCGCCGCACCCGCTGGTCGGACGCCAGCTCGCAGTACCAGATCTCGTCGAGCAGGCCGCGCACCGCGTGCCAGGCCGGGTCGGGCGAGAGCAGGTAGTTGCCCTCCGTGATGACGAGCCGCACCGGCGGCTCGACCGGGATCGCGCCGGCGACGGGCTGGTGGAGGCGGCGGTCGAAGTCCGGTGCGTACACGGTGCGGGCCCGCACGGTCCGCGCGCGGCGCAGCAGCGCGGCGTACCCGTCGACGTCGAACGTGTCGATCGCGCCCTTCCGGTCGCGGCGGCCGAGCCGGACGAGCTCGTCGTCGGCGAGGTGGAAGCCGTCCATCGGGACGCGCACCACCGCGACCCCCAGCTCCGCGACCGCCGCCGCCAGGTGCTCGGCGAGCGTCGACTTGCCGGATCCCGGCGGCCCGGTGACGCCCAGCACGGCACGCTCGGCCGTCTCGTCGTCCCGCGCGGCGAGCCGTGCCGCGCGCCGCGCGAGGCTCCTCAGGTCGTCGGCCACGGCGCCATCCTGCCGCCTGCCCGCCTGCCCGCCTCCCGGCGCCGCCGGGACCCGGTCCCGCCGCCCGCGCCCCGGCAGCCGCCCTTGCCAACCGACTAGTCACGTGTATAGCGTGTTGGTCGTGCGTATAGCCCCGGTGTCCGACGCGCGGCCGCCGACCGACCTCACGGCGCGAGCCAGGATCCGCGACGCCGCCATCGCATGCTTCGCGGAGCAGGGGTTCGAGGCGTCCTTCCGCACCATCGCGCAGCGGGCGGGCGTGTCCCCGGGCCTCATCACGCACCACTTCGGGTCGAAGGAGGCGCTGCGCGCCGAGTGCGACGCCGAGGTGCTGCGGCAGTACACCGCGGTGAAGACCGACGCGATCGACATGCCGTCCGAGCACCTGCTGAAGTACCTCGCGGCGCCCGGCGTCGCCGCGGACCTCATGGTCTACATGCTGCGCGCGATCCACGCGGGCGGCGAACCCGCCCGGACGTTCCTCGACCGCCTCATCGACAACGCGCGCGGCATCATGGCGCGCAGCGTCGAGGTGGGGCTGGTGCGGCCGTCGCGCGACGAGGAGGCGCGGCTGCGCTACCTGACGTACCTGACCATGGGCGCCCTGCTGGTGCAGTTCGTCACGTCGCCGGGCCAGACGCCCGAGGAGTTCGTCGCTGCGATCCAGGCCCGCGGTCAGGACCAGATCCTGCCGGTCCTCGAGCTGTTCACCGAGGGCTTCCTCACCGACCGCACGGCGCTCGACGACTACGTGCGCTACCTCTGGCAGCCGCCCGACGACCGGGCCGCCGCCGAGTCCCAGACCGCCTGACGCCCCGTGCCACCACGTGACGGCGCCCGCCGCCATGCGCCCCCGTCTGCCTTCGTCAAGGAAACGAGCATGACAACCCACCAGATGGCCATCGAGATCGAGGGCCTGACCAAGTCGTTCGGCCGCGTCCACGCCCTGCGCGGGCTCGACCTGCACGTCCCCGCCGGCCAGGTCACCGGCTTCCTCGGCCCCAACGGCTCGGGCAAGACGACGACGATCCGGATCCTGCTCGGCCTGCTGCGGGCCGATGCCGGCCGTGCCACCGTCCTCGGCGGCGACCCGTGGTCGGACGCGGTGCGCCTGCACCGGGACATCGCCTACGTCCCCGGCGACGTCTCGCTCTGGCCCAACCTCACCGGCGGCGAGGCGATCGACATCCTGGTGCGGCTGTCCGGGCCGCTGGACCCGCAGCGCAAGAAGGCCATGCTCGAGCGGTTCGAGCTCGACCCGACGAAGAAGGCCCGCACCTACTCCAAGGGCAACCGGCAGAAGGTCGCGCTGGTCGCGGCGCTCGCGTCGGACGCCCGGCTGCTGCTGCTCGACGAGCCGACGAGCGGCCTCGACCCGCTCATGGAGGCGGCGTTCACCGAGTCGATCCGCGAGGTCAAGGCGCAGGGCCGCTCGGTGCTGCTGTCCAGCCACATCTTCGCCGAGGTGGAGAAGCTGGCCGACCAGGTGGCGATCATCCGCGACGGCGTCACCGTCGAGACCGGCACCATGGCCCAGCTGCGCCACCTCACGCGCACGCAGGTCACCGTGGTGCTCGACGGCGGGGCCGACGGGCTCGCCACCCTCGAGGGGGTCCACGACGTGGCGACCGCCGACGGCCACGTCACGTTCGCGGTCGACGAGGCGCAGCTGCCTGCCGTGCTGGCGGCCGTCGCGGCGCGCCGGCCGCGGTCGATCGTCGCGAACCCGCCGTCGCTCGAGGAGCTGTTCCTGCGCCACTACGGCGACGAGCTCGCGGCGCTGGGTGCGGGGGGCCAGAAGTGACCGCCACGGTCGCCGCCCCGGTCGCGGCGCCGGTCCGGGTGCGTCCCTCGTCGGACGCCCTGGCCGGGCTGGGCACGATGGTGCGGTTCGTGCTGCGGCGCAACCGCGTGCGGCTCGCGGTGTGGTTCCTCGTCCTCGTGGTGATGTTCCAGTACATCGTCAGCTACTACCGGACCATCTTCACCACCCAGAAGTCGCTCGACGACTTCGCGGCGATCTCCGACACACCGGGCATCAAGGCGCTCACCGGCCTGTCGGCGGCGGCGGACACCATGGGCGGCGCGGTGTGGACCAAGGGCTGGATGACCGTCGTCCTCGCGCTGGCGATCGGCGTCGTCTTCCTCGTCACGCGCAGCGGCCGGGCCGACGAGGAGCTCGGCCGCACCGAGCTGCTGCGCTCCCGGGTGCTCGGCGTCCACGCCTACTCGGCGGCGTCGTGGCTGGTGAACGCGGCGCTGTGCGTCGCGGTCGGCGTCGGCATCGCGCTGGTGTCCGTCGGCGGCCACCTCGACCCGGCAGGGACCGGAGTCGTCGGATCGCTGGTCCTCGGCGCATCCGTGACGGGAGTCGGCCTCGTCGGCCTGGGCGTGGGGGCGGTGGCGGGCCAGGTGTCCTCGACCTCGCGGGGGGCGAACTCGCTCGGCTCCGGGGTGCTCGTCGTCCTCTACGTCCTGCGGATGGCCGGCGACCTGGGCAACGGCGCGCTGACGTGGGCGTCGCCCATCGGGTGGGGCCAGCACATGCAGCCCTACGCCGGCAACCGGTGGTGGCCCTTCGTGCTGCTCGTGGTGCTGGCCGTGCTGCTGCTCGCGGCGGCCGGGTGGCTGGAGGCGACGCGCGACCTGGGGGCCGGGCTGGTGGCCGAGCGGCCCGGCAAGGCCGTCGCGCCTGCCCGCTACGCCTCGCCGTTCGGGCTCGCGCTGCGGCTGCAGCGCAACCCGATCATCGGCTGGACGGTCGCGATCGTCCTCGGCGGCCTGATGTTCGGCTCGGTGGTGCAGGCGATGACCAAGCTCCTGACGGACGCCGGCCAGGGCGCGCAGAACCTGCTGCGCGGCACCGGCGTGTCCGCGCTGCTCGCCCTGCTGCTCAGCGTCATGGCGCTGGTGACGGTGATCTTCGCGATGCAGAGCACGGTGACCATGCGGTCTGAGGAGGCGTCCGGGATGATCGAGCCGCAGCTGGCCGGATCGCTGTCCCGGTGGCGGTGGACGCTGCAGCGGCTGGTCATCCCGGCGGTGTGGTCCGCGGTGCTGCTGGTCATCGGCGGCTACCTGGTCGGGGCCGTGTACGGCGGCTCGATCCACGACGCGTCGCAGGGCGTCCGGCTCGCGCTCGCGGCACTGGCGTACTGGCCCGCGGTGATGGTGTTCGTCGGCTTCGCGGTGCTGCTGTGGGGCTACCTGCCACGGCTGGCGATCCCGATCGCGTGGGGCGTCATGGTGGCCATGTGGTTCCTCACGATGTTCGGCGAGGTGTTCCGGCTGCCGCACTGGTTCCTGCGCGCGCTGCCGCTCGCGGCGACGCCCTACCTGCCGCTCGCGTCGATGTCGTGGACACCCCTGGTGGTGATGACGCTGGTCGCCGGGGCGCTCACGTGGGCCGGCATCGACCGGTTCGCCCGCCGGGACGTGCAGCCGGCCTGACGCCCCGTGGCTCAGGCGCCTCAGCCCTTCGCGAGCGCGCTCGCTAGAGGCGGTGGCCGACGATCTCCGCGAGCTCGACGAGCCGGTTCGAGAAGCCCCACTCGTTGTCGTACCAGGCCAGCACCTTCACCTGGCTGCCGATCACCTGGGTCAGGGGGGCGTCGAGGATCGCGGAGTGCGGGTTCCCGACGATGTCGGCCGAGACGAGGGGCGCGGTCGAGTACTCGAGGTACCGGCCGAGCTCGTCGGACGCCGCCGCCGCACGGAACGCCTCGTTGACGTCCGCGACCCCGGCCGGCCGCGTCAGCACCGCGGTGAGGTCGGTGATGGAGCCGACCGGCACCGGCACCCGCAGCGCGAACCCGGTGAGCCGGCCCTCGAGCTCCGGGATGATCCGGCCGATGGTCCGGGCGGCGCCCGACGAGGTCGGGATGGTGGACATCGCGGCGGCGCGGGCGCGCCGCAGGTCGGAGTGCGGGGCGTCGTGCAGCCGCTGGTCGCTGGTGTAGGCGTGCACCGTCGTCATGAGCCCCGACTCGATACCGAAGGCGTCGTGCAGCACCTTGGCCATGGGCGCCAGGCAGTTCGTGGTGCACGAGCCGTTGGAGAACACGTCGTGCGCCGCGACGTCGATCGAGTCGGTGTTGACGCCGAGCACGATCGCCGGCACGTCACCCTTGGCCGGCGCGGAGACGAGCACCTTGCGCGCGCCGCCCGCCAGGTGCAGGCGTGCGCTGTCGGCGTCGGTGAAGCGGCCCGTGGACTCGATGACGACGTCCGCGCCGACCTCGCCCCACGAGACGAGGGCGGGGTCCCGCTGCGCGAAGACCCGCACGGTGCGCTCGCCGACGACGATCGCCTCGTCGTCGGCCCGTACGCCGGCCAGGTGCCCGGAGATCGAGTCCCACTCCAGGAGCGTCGCCAGCGTGGCGACGTCCGTGATGTCGTTGACGGCGACGACCTCGACGTCCGCGTCACCCGCCAGCGCGGCGCGCAGCACGCTGCGGCCGATCCGCCCGAACCCGTTGATGCCTACCCGAACGGTCATGAGGTCTCCTCGATCGATGGTGTGGTGCGGGACTGGGGGACGTCGGCGGGGGGCGGTGCGAGCGGTGCCGGGGTGGTCGCACCGCGGGCCGCCTCGATGAGCGCGACGGCGCCGCGCACCGCGGCGTCCATGGGCTCCTGCGAGCCGTGCGCCCGCGCGAGCACGTAGCCACCCTGCAGCACGGCCGTCAGGGTGAGTGCGAGGTCGGCCGGCACGGTGGTCGCCGGCAGCTCACCGGCGGCGACCGCCTCGGCGATGGCCGAGGTCCAGCGCTCGGCCACGGTCCTGAACGCACCCGCGACCAGGCCGATGAGCTCCGGGTCCTGCACCACCTGGGGATCCTGCGTCATGCGGCCGACCGGGCAGCCCCTGGTCCCGGGGCGGGGCCGGGTCAGGTAGCGCTCGATGCGCTCGACCGGGCTGCCCGCGCCCTGCAGGCCCTGCGACTCGCCGACAGGCCCCTCGATCGCGCTGCGGAACGCCTCGACCGCCAGCTCGTGCTTGCCGGCGAAGTGGTGGTACATGCTGCCCTGCCCGACGCCGGCGCGAGCCAGCACCTCGTTCGGGCTGGTCGCCGCGTAGCCCCGCTCCCAGAGCAGCTCTGCCATGGCGTCGGTGAGACGTTCGCGCGCGGTCACCACACCACTGTACCTACTAGTAGGTACAGTGCGCCAGGAGTGATGGCACGCCACCCGGGACCCTCGGGCCGTGGGCGCCCCACCTCGCCGGAGTAGCGTCGGCGCTGTCACGGCGGTGGGGCTCGCCACAACCGCGGCTCCGCCTGCGGGCGTGGCCGCCAACGGTCCCTGGAGCATCCGGTGGGGTGGGCCGTGGCATCGTCCCGGCCCCTCGCCCGGTCTGCCCGCCACTACGGTGCACGACGAGGGAAGGAACGACGATGACGCGATCGACGGTGACGTTCACCCAGGTCACAGGCCTGGAGATCCTGGACTCGCGCGGCAACCCGACGGTCCAGGTGACGTTGGTCGCCGACGACGGCGCGACCTACGTGGCGGGGGTGCCCTCCGGGGCGTCCACCGGCACGCGGGAAGCGGTGGAGCTGCGGGACGGGGACAAGGGCCGGTACGCCGGCAAGGGCGTCACGCGCGCTGTCGGGTACGTCAACGGCGAGATCGCCGACCTGCTCACGGGCCGCTCGTGGTCGTCGCTCGCCGAGGTCGACGACGCCCTCATCGCGCTCGACGGCACGCCGACCAAGGCGCGGCTCGGCGCGAACGCGATCGTCGGGACGTCGATGGCGGTGGCACGCGCGTTCGCCGCGACCACGCCGCTGTGGCAGTCGCTGCAGCCGGCGGGCGTCGCGCCACGCCTGCCCGTGCCGCACTTCAACGTGCTCAACGGTGGCGTGCACGCGCCGAACGACCTCGACTTCCAGGAGTTCATGGTGGCGCCGGTCGGTGCCCCGACGTTCCCGGAGGCGCTGCGCGCCGGGGCCGCGGTCTACGCCCGGCTGCGCGCGCTGCTGCAGGCCAAGGGCGAGGTCACCGGGCTGGGCGACGAAGGTGGCTTCGCGCCGAACATCGCCCGGCCGGAGGACGTGCTGGCGCTCATCGTGCAGGCGATCGCCGACGCCGGGTACCCCACCGGGCGCACCGGCGTGGCCATCGCCCTGGACCCCGCCGCGAGCGAGTTCTACCGCGATGGCGCCTACCGCGTCGCCGGCGAGACGCTGAGCAGCGACGACATGATCGCGCGCTACGAGGCCATCGCCACCGACTTCCCGGTCTGGTCGCTCGAGGACGGGCTCGCCGAGGGCGACTGGGACGGCTGGGAGCGGCTCACGGCGCGGCTGGGCGACCGGCTCCAGCTCGTCGGCGACGACATCTTCGTCACCAACCCGGCGATCATCACGGAGGCCATCGGCCGCAAGGTCGGCACGTCGGCGCTCATCAAGGTCAACCAGATCGGCTCGATCACCGAGACGCTGCGCGCCCAGGAGATCTGCCGCCAGGCCGGCTACACGCAGATGATCTCGCACCGCTCCGGCGAGACCACCGACACCTTCATCGCGGACCTGGCCGTCGCCACGGGCACGGGCCAGCTCAAGACGGGTGCGCCCGCACGCGGCGAGCGTGTCGCCAAGTACAACCGGCTGCTCGAGATCGCGGCGGCCCACCCCGAGCTGCCCTACGGCCTGACGGCCTGACCTCGGATCCTGCCCCGGCGGGCCGGTCGTGCGGCGCGCCGGGGCAGGATTCAGTGCGTGTGGCGGTGGTGCGCGTCCGGGTAGTGCGGGTGCGTGTGGGTCATCGGCTCGTGGACGTGCCGATGGGTGTGCCACGTGCCCGGCGGCACGGGCTGCGGGTGCTCGTGCTGGTGGTGCTCGTCGTGCGTGTGCCAGTGGCTGTGCTCGAGGGCCTCGTGGGTGTGCTCGTGCTCGTGCCGCTCCGTCAGGTGCAGCCACACGCCGAACGCCATGAGGACGCCGGCCAGCACGAGCGGCCAGGTGACCGGCTCGCCGAGGCCGACCGCCACCACGGCGCCGACGAAGGGTGCCACCGCGAAGTAGGCGCCGGTGCGGGCGGTGCCGACGGCGCTCAGCGCGTAGATGAACAGCACGAGGCTCAGCCCGTAGGCGACGAGGCCGAGCGCCATCGCCCCGGCGATCGCCGGCAGTGCCGGCAGGTGCGCCCCGAGCAGCAGCGCGAGCACCAGGTTGATCGGACCCGCGACGGCGCCCTTGACCGCCGCGAGCCACGTCGCGTCGGTGAGGGCGACCTTGCGGGTGAGGTTGTTGTCCAGGCCCCAGCACAGGCAGGCGCCGAGCACCGCGAGCGCCGGCAGCGGAGTGCCGAGCTGCACGCCCGCCGGCACGGACAGCACTGTCGCGCCGGCCACGATCGCGAGCATCCCGAGGACGATCCGCCGCTCGACGTGCTCCCGGAACACCACCCATGCCAGGACCGCCGTGAACACGCCCTCGGCGTTGAGCAGCAGCGAGGCTCCCGACGCGGGCATCCGGGACAGGCCGGCCATGAGCAGCACCGGCGCCACCACGCCGCCCGCCGCGACGGCACCGACCAGCGGCAGCACCTCGCCCCGGCGCAGCACCACACGGGCGGGCCGGCGCACCAGCCGGTAGGCCCACAGCCCGAGCCCCGACCCGCAGTACAGCAGCCCCGCCAGCAGCCACGGGCTGACGTCTCCCAGCAGCGCCTTGGCGAACGGCGTGCTGACGCCGAAGAGGACGGCGGAGACCAGCGCCGCCTGCACGCCCGGGTGCCGCAGCCCGGCCTGGTCGGTGGTCCGGCCGGTCATGCCCGGCTCATCCCGACGAGCCCGAGCAGGGCCTGCAGCCCCTGCGGCGACCCCGGCCAGTGCCGGTCCAGCGCCTGGTAGCCCGCGTGCCGCACGACGAACCGCAGCGCGACGGCCACCATGATCGCGTCGTCGGCGTAGCCGATCACCGGGATCGCATCCGGGACCAGGTCGATCGGCGAGACGAGGTAGGCCAGCAGCGCCAGCAGCCACCACCGGACCGGTCGCGGCACCGCGGGATCGGCGGCCAGCCGGCGCACCAGCCGGACCACATCCGGGACGAGGCGTGCCACCTGGCGCCAGTCGACCTGCCGTCCGGCTCGCCGGGCCTGCCGTCCCAGTGCCACGAGCAGCGCGCCCCAGGCCAGCGCCAGCCCGGCGGCGAGGCCGGTCGCGATCGGCGGCCAGTGGGGCACGGCACGGCCTCCGGTCGTCGTGGTCGGGGGTGCGCGGATGACCCCGCTGCAGCGAGTATCCCGCCGGTCCACATGCCCGGCACCTACCATGCGGCGCGTGAGGCTGTCATGACGAGCGACGAGCCGAGGCGCTTCCACGCGCTCGTCGTGGACGACGAGCCCAGCCTCGTGCGTGCGGTGGCCGGCTACCTCGAGCGCGACGGCTTCGTCGTGACGTCGGCGGCGAGCGGCGAGGAGGCGCTGGCGATCGCCCGCCGGGACGCGCCGGACGTCGTGGTGCTGGACCTCGGGCTGCCGGGCATCGACGGCCTCGAGGTGTGCCGCGCGCTGCGCACCTTCAGCGACGCCTACGTCGTCATGCTCACGGCTCGGGCCGACGAGGTCGACACGCTCGTCGGGCTGTCCGTCGGCGCGGACGACTACGTCACCAAGCCGTTCAGCCCGCGCGAGCTCATCGCGCGGATCCGCACCATGCTGCGCCGGCCGCGCATGGCGTTCCCGGCGGTACCGCCTGCGGCTCCGGTTGCCACGCCGCCGGTGACCGTGCCGGCCGCGCCTGCGCCGGTCGCGCCCGCCACGGACGTGCGCCGGTTCGGCGCGCTGACGATCGACCCGGCGGCCCGCGAGGTGACGGTCGGTGACCGCGCGGTCCACCTGACCCGCACCGAGTTCGACGTGCTGGACGTGCTGAGCGGTCAGCCGCGTCAGGCCTTCAGCCGCCGCCAGCTCGTCGAGCGCGTCTGGGACTCGCAGTGGACGGGCGACGAGCACCTCGTCGACATCCACGTCGGCAACCTGCGACGCAAGCTGGGCGACGAGCCGCAGGCGGCGCGCTACGTGCTCACCGTGCGCGGCGTGGGGTACCGGATGGGACCCGGCTGACCGTTCAGGACCGCGGCCGGACCTGTGCCGGCAGGCTGACGGTGAAGCGGGCACCCTGCCCCGGACCCGGTGAGTGCGCGGTGAGGGTCCCGTGGTGCGCGTCCACGATGGCCCGCGCGATGGTCAGCCCGATGCCCGAGCCATGCCCCCCTGGCCCGGGGGCCGCCGCCCTGACCGGCGTGCCGGGGGCGCGGTAGAAGCGCTGGAAGAGCAGCGGCGCCTGCTCAGGCGCGAAGCCCTCGCCGTCGTCCTCGACGACGAGCCGGGCCCAGCGACGGCGGGGGACGTCCCGGGCCTCGCCCGAACCGTCGACCCGCACCACGACACGGCCACCGGCGGCGGTGTGCCGCAGCGCGTTGTCGAGGAGGTTGAGCAGCGCCTCCACGATGCGGTCGGCGTCCACGACGACGAGCGGTCCGGTCTCGTCGGCCGCGACCTCGAGCTGGACCGAGGCGGCCCGGAACCGGGCCTGCACCGCCGCGACGGCGCGCCGCGCGAGGTCCGCCAGTGCGGTGGGCCGCGGGTCGAGCGCCAGCTGGCGCTCCTCCGCGCGCGAGACGGACTCGATGTCGGCCACCAGCCGCTGCAGCCGGGCCACCTGGTCGGTGAGGGTGGCGATGGTCTCGTCGTCCACCGGAAGGACGTGGTCGCCGATCGCCTCGACCGTGGCCTGCAGCGACGCGACCGGTGTGCGCAGCTGGTGGCCGAGGTCGGCGAGCAGCCGGCGGCGGGTGTCCTCCGACGTCGAGAGCCGGGTCGCGAGCTCGTTGACCGACGCCGCGAGGGCGGCGAACTCGGGACCGAGCGACGGGTCCGCCACCGTGTCGCCGTACAGGCCGTTCGCCAGCCGGCCGGTCGCCGCGGCCAGGTCGCCGACCGGGGCGGCGATCCGGCGGGTGACCAGCCAGGTGACCAGGCCCGCCGCGACCACCGCGGCCAGCGTGCCGGTGCCCAGCGACACGAGCGTCGCCTCGGTGAAGGCGCGTTCGACGTGCGTGCCGGCCTCGGGCGTCAGGTGCGGCACGCCGGCCCGGCTCAGGTGGTCCGCGAACACGGCCGGTGCGACGAGCAGCGACACCGCGAGCAGCGTGCCCGCGCCGGTGACCACCACGAGTGCCACCGCCGCGAACAGCCGGCTGCCCAGCCCCAGGTGTGGCCACCGTGCACGGCGGCTCGTGGTGGGGCGGGGTGGTGGGGTCATCCAGCGTCCATGGCGATGAAGGTGCCGTGCCAGGTGTGGTACCAGGCCGCGCCGGTGGACGCGTTGACGGACATCATCCCGACGATCCGGCCGTCCTGCAGGGTGTGCAGCGTGTCGTACCCGGGGAAGGCCGTCACCTCGCCGGCGGTCAGGCCGGTGTGCTGGGCGTCGAGCCAGGCCTGGGCGTCGGCGGTGGCCTGTGCGTTGCTGATCGTGGCCGGGGTCGCACCGGTGGGATGCATCCCGTACCGGGTGTTCCACATCAGGGCCGGACCCTGCTCGATCGAGACCGCGCCGGTGTCCTGGTCGACGAGGACCTCGGTGGCACCCTGGCCGTCGGCGGTCATGAGCTCGCTGTAGTAGCCGTTGGAGAACTGCATCACCTCGCCGGCGTGCAGTCCCGCGCCGAGCTCGGCCGCGAACGCCTGCGCCCTGGACCGGGCGGCGGCCATGGTGGTGACAGGCTGCCCGTCGCCGGCCAGCCCGAAACGGCCGCCCATCATGCCGGCCCCGGTCCCGGTGCCCCGGCCTGCGCCCGGCACGCCGGCCACGCCACCGCGGCCGCCCATCATGCCGATGCCGCCGAACCCGCTGCCGGACCCGTTCCCGACGGCGGTCCAGGCGCCGCGATCGGTCAGGCGGAACCCGTGGGCCACCACCACGCCGACGCTGGCGACGAGCAGGACCGCGGCGGTGACCAGCGCGGCCAGCCACCGTCGACGGTCGCCGCTCACCGGCCGGCCCGCGTCTGTGCGAGCGCGGCCCGCTGCGCCTGGTACGTCTCCAGGTCGATCTCGCCGCGCGCGAACCGGCGGTCGAGGATGTCCTCGGGGGACTCCCCGCCCTGCTCGTGACCACCCGACCGGCCCGACGGCAGCAGCCGTACCACCGCGTACAGGATCACGCCCAGCAGCACCAGCCAGAACAGGCCCATCCCCACCCAGGCGCCCCAGTTCATTCCCGCTCCGTACCAGCCCATCATCGCCATGCACCTCTCTCGGGTCCGGCGTCCCCCCGACTCCTCCGGGGGGTCCGCCTCAACAACCACCACACTGCCTGGGGAACCCCGAGGTTCCCCGGGGTGGATGCCCCAGGTTCGACGAAGATTCGGCCACCAGTGGCCGCTCCGGCCGTTTAGTGCGTGACGGCCCCGTGCGCGAGCCGTTCGGCAGCCAGCGCGCGCACCGCGCAGCGGTCCACCTTCCCGCTCGCGGTGCGCGGCAGCTCCGGCAGGGCGATGACCGCCTTCGGCAGCTTGTAGCGGGCCAGCTGCCGGCCGGCGACCTGGCGGACCTCGTCGAGCGTGGGCGCGGTGCACGGGTCGCACTCCAGGACGGCGACGACGACGTCGCCCCACGTCGCGTCGGGCACGCCGACGACGAGCAGGTCACGCACGTCGAGCTCGGCGAGCGCGGCCTCGACGTCTCCCGGGACCACCTTCTCCCCGCCGGTGTTGATGACCTCGGTCCGGCGGCCCACGACACGGAGGCCTCCGTCGGCGTCCCGCACGGCGAGGTCGCCGGTGCGCAGCCAGCCGTCGACGAGGGCGGCCGCGGTCGCCGCAGGGTTGCGCCAGTAGCCGCGGGTCACCTGCGGTCCGCTGATGGTGAGCTCGCCGCGGCGACCCGGGCCGGTGACGACGTCTCCGGTGTCGGGGTCGACCAGCCGCACCCGCAGGTAGGGCAGGGGAGTGCCGACCGAGCACGTCGGTGCGCCGTCCCGGGGAGGCGGGGTCAGCAGGGTGCCGGACGGCGCCGCCTCGGTCATCCCCCAGGACGGGTGGAGCGGCGTGCCCTGGCGGGCGTAGCTGGCGACGAGGTGGGCCGGCACGGGCGCGCCGCCGACGAGCGCCGCCCGCACGCCGGACAGGTCGGCGTGCGCGAAGCCGGGGCACCGGGCGACCGCCGCGTACATCGCGGGCACGCCGAAGACGGTGGTGACGCCGCCGTGGGCGAGGTCGTCGAGCGTGCGAGCGGGGTCGAACGCGCGGCGCACCACCACGGTGCCGCCGCGTCGCAGCGTGTCGAGCGTGAAGGCATTGAGGCCGCCGATGTGGAACATCGGGGCGACCGCGAGGGTGACGTCGTCGGGTCGCAGGCCCAGGCTGACCTCGAGGTTGCGGGCGCTCCACCACAGGTTGGCGTGGCTGAGCATCACCGCCTTCGGCTGGCCGGAGGAGCCCGAGGTGAACACCAGGACGGCCAGGTCGTCGGGGTCGCACGGCGCCGGGGGTTCGTCGTCGCAGGCGGTGGTGGCGGACGCGGCTGACGGCCAGGCGAGCCAGACGGGCGCCAGGGCGGTGAGGTCCTCGTGCGCCGGCGCCGTCGCGGGGTGCTCCACGACCACCCGGGGCTCGACGAGCGCGAGCGCGGCACCGAGCTCTGCCGGCGTGGCGCGGAAGTTGAGCGGGACGAACACGGCGCCCAGCCGTTGGCAGGCGAGCAGCGTCACCAGCAGCCCCGGGTCGTTGCGCCCGGACCAGCAGACGCGGTCACCCGGCCGCGTCCCGTGGTCGCGCAACGTGGCGGCCAGTGCGCCGGCCTGGCGCCACACGGTGCCGGCGTCGAGCACCGAGTCGGCGTCGTCGCGCATCGCCGGCCGGCCGGGGAGCTCATGGGCCCGGCGTGCGAACGCCGCGGCCAACGACATGTCGGTGCTCATCGGATCGAGGCTGAGGCCGACGGAGGGGCGCCGGGACAGGACGTCTCACCGCCCCTCCGTCGGGCTGCTCAGGAGTTCGCCCCCACCGGGGCAGGCCGGGACGTCGTGGTCGTCGTGGCGCTGAGCACCCGTCCCAGCACCAGGGCGAGCGCGATGCCGACGACGGCGACGACGATCGACACGATGAACGGGTTGGTGTAGTCGCCCTTGGCGCCACCACCCATGGACGCGCCGATCTTCGGCCCGAAGTACGCGGCGATGGAGTACGCGCTGAACATGATGCCGTAGTTGACGCCCTGGAACCTAGGTCCGAAGGTCTTCATGGTCAGGGCGGGGAACACGCCCATGACGCCGCCGAAGCACAGGCCGAGCAGCACGATCCCGATGACGAAGCCGGCGGTCGAGTGCATCGTCAGCAGCACCACCATGGCGAGGGCCACGACGGCATAGATGGACGCGACGGCCGTGGTGTAGCCGAGCCGGTCCGACACCGCGCCCCACGCGAAGCGACCCGCGGCGTTGCAGATCGAGTAGATCGAGACGAGGACGGCCGCCGTCGCCGCCGTGATGCCGAACATCGAGGTCTGGGCGATCGGCGACAGCTGCGAGGCGATGAGCAGACCGGAGAACGCGCCGGCACCCAGCATGACGAAGATGAGGTAGAACGACGGCTTGCGCAGCATCTGGGTCCACGTGTGGTTCACCGGGGCGCCGGCGCCGGTCGGCGGTGTCCAGCCGGCTGGGGCGTAGCCGTTCGGGGCGGGCTGGATGAGCAGCGCGCCGAGCACCACGACGACGGCGTACACGATGCCCATCCGCACGAAGGCCGCGCCGACACCGGACGACTTGATGATGGCCTGCGCCACCGGGGCGGCGACGACCGAGCCGGCGCCCATGCCCATGGTGATGAGGCCGGCCGCCAGGCCGCGCTTGTCGGGGAACAGCTTGATGGTGTTGTTGAGGCACCCGGAGTACGCGAAGCCCTGTCCGAGGCCGGCGATGAGCCCGTAGTACAGGTACAGCTGGGTGGTGCTGCTCGCGGTGCCCGTCAGGACGAAGCCGAGCGCGAAGAGCAGCGAGCCGGCGAAGATCGCGAGCCGCGCCCCACCGCGGTCGATGATGTAGCCGCCGGCGATCATGGGGATCGGCGCGATGGCGCCGTTGATGGTGAACGCCAGCATGACCTGGCCCATGGTCCAGCCATGTGCGCTGGTCAGTGGCCCGGCGAACACTGAGAAGGCGTAGATGGCGCCGGTGCACAGCAGGACGAGCACGGATCCGACGAGGACCCGCCAACGATTGATGGTCTGCATCGCGGTGTCTTTCAGGACAGAGCGGCGGCCGACGCCGTGCGCTCGGGGGCGGACGGGGTGATGAGCTCTCCCCACACCTCGCGGAAGAGGCCCGCGGGCATGAGGCTCAGGGCGGGCGAGACGGCGGGCGCGAAGTCCATCTGGTCGAGGACGTCGCGCTGGAGGTCGATGCCCGGGGCAACCTCGATGACGGTCATGACGCCGTCGACGAGCTGCAGCACGGCGCGCTCGGTGACGTAGAGCACGCGCTGCCCGCGCTGCGCCGCG
>JAJYTJ010000173.1 GCA_021793115.1 Actinomycetes bacterium
GTGGAGTCCTTCTTCGAGTCGGTTATCAGAGATCACTCGAAGGGTCACGCGGTGACCGCGTCCTCGTCTACGACGACACGATCACCGAGCTACCGGTACACCACTCTGGCGGACTCCACTGCGAAGACATCGCTCATTCGATAGCGGACGCGCTCACCGATCTTCAGGTAAGGGATGGGAAGCGATCCACGGCTGCGGTCCCGCACCAGGCTGCCGGGATGGCAGTTCCAGCGCGCGGCGAGCTCAGCGGTCGTCAAAAGGCCATCAATGGGTACGGCGGACACGGGTGTGGCGCTCCTAAGGGATGAACGAACAGTGACGTTGCTGTTCCCCTCGGCGCGGGGAGCGGATCGGGCCGCCACATTGCGTTGCCCGTGCGACAGTCACTCAGTCATCCCGCCGGCAGGGATGTGAGCCCCTACCTGGCGACCAGGTGTCCACTGGCCGTCTCCCCGGTCCCATGTGCCCCCGGAGTGGGTGGTTCTCCAAGGTGGGAGGGCCGCCACAGCTGAGCGGTTCTGTCCCTTGGAGCATCGAAACGATAGCACGACTTGCTCTTCGAGTGCCACTTCGCTCGGGGCTCAGCGAGAAGTCTGTTCAGATTCGCGACGGCACTTCTTAGCTGTATTGGCTCAAGATGTAACGGCAGGTCAGAGGCACGTCACTTGGGGCCATGTCACTTACAGTTTGTTTGAACTGCACAAGCGGGTCGGCCCATGTGGGTGAGGGGTCCACGAGCGGGGGCCGTGGCACGCACGGCCGGCCCCGCCGGGACCAAGGGCGCGGTGCTAGAGAAGATCCGCGGTCTGCGCCTGTACATCGCGGTCGGCCTTGCCGTAGACGTCGAGCGTGATGCTCGGCCGCGCGTGCCCAAGGACACGGGCAACCTGGACAGGATCCATCCCGCCGCTCAGCAACATGGTCGCGACCGTCCGCCGGAAGGTGTGGGAGGTCGCCCAGCTCAGCCCTTCAGCATCCAAGACCCGTCGAATTTCCCTGTCCGTGGCACGCAGGTCGCGCACCCCTCCGCCGCGCGGCGAGGGAAACACCAACACGGGATCGACTGCGGCTCGGGCAACGCGGCCAGTTCGTGCGTTGGCGCGCTGCTCACTGCCGCCATAGGAGCTGCGCTCAACGAGACGCTCGGTCAGCCACCTTGGCAAGGTCACATCACGCCGCCCGGCGGCTGTCTTGGTGCCAGATGTCCGGACGCTCCGACCGTGCGCATCTCTGGTCACCGTGGCGTCGATGCGCACTGTGCCGACGTCGAGATCCAGGGCTTGCCACGTGACGGCACACGCCTCTCCCAGTCGCGCTCCTGTCCCCAGCATGAAGGCGACGAGATCCGCCGTGTCGCCGCTCTGCGCGAGGAGCGCACTGCGCTCCTCCTTGCTGAGTGCCCGGTCCTTGTCTCGCTTGGCCTCTGGCCTACGTGCCGTCGTGGGTCGGTCCGACCCCCGAACAGGGTTCACGGCTACGGCCCGCGCCTTGCGTGCTCGCTCCATGACTCCGAGGAGCACCGTGCGCGTCGTCTTGGCCGCACCCGCACCGCTCTGCTTGGCAACTCGGTTCACAAGCCGCTCAGCATCCGCCTCGCTGACATCGCCCACGGCCACGCCGCCCAGCGACGGCTCGACGTGGCGATTCCACACCGTCCGGTAGACCCGCTGGGTTGAGGCAGCGAGGTTCGCCAGCACCTCGCCTTCGTAGTCGAGCCAGGCGTCTGCCACGGTCGACTTCGGGCGCAGGAGCGCACCTGCACCTTGGCTCGGTTCTTTGGTCCGGTCGCTGAGCGCCTTGCGGACTGCCGCTTCGGCCTTGGTCTTGGTGTCAGCCCACCGCTCCACCATGCGCAGGCGCCCCGAGTCGTCGCGGTACCGCGCCCAGCCGCGCCACCGACCATCGACTTGCTTCGTCGCGATCTTCCCGTGGTCCCCGCGCTCGATCCTGGGCCTCGCCACTGTTGTCCGTCCCCTCTGGCGCCCACGTTTGCGTGGGAACCGTAACCGGTCCGAGCTTCTCACACAAACCCCACGTAAACGTGGATGCTTGTGGTCATCTGAGGTCACTCCCGGCTACAACACACGCTCGCGCCTGCAGCTCAGAGCCTCGGCTGTAGCGATACGATCAGCCGTAACGCTAGGGTCGACTGCAACTCGGAGGGTTACTGGTTCGAGTCCAGTCGGGGGAGCCAAAACCGCAGTTCAGATGCTGCGCAGTAGGTGCGGTGGAGACGTCGACAGACTCCCACAGGACACCTACAGCACAAAAGCCGTCTGGTAGTCGCTGACATGGGATGAATCACGGCCCGGCGTCGACTCACTCCGGCTGGTCGGCTGACCCTGCCTAGCGGAGGCGCCAGTCACCGCGGGCGGACGAATCCGGCCTTCGCTCCTCGTTCCCGCGTCGCCGCCAACGCCTCGGCGCGTCTGTCGGCCGGAAGTCCCTCGAACCGCACGGTTACCTGAACTTCGGCGAACCGCTCAGGCAGGTGGTCGGAGTTGCTGCGGCGCCGCCATTGTGCCCAGGCGCCCTGGGCCAGTTCGCCGTATCCGTCGAGCACCTCCCTGAGCGAGGCGAATTCGGCGTTGCGGTGGCTGGCCACGACCTCGATCGCCTTGCGAAGCTCGTCGGCGACGATCGGGTAGCGCCGGGAGAGCGTCCAGATGTCTCCGAAGTCGCGCCAGCGGGTGTTGGCGATCCCGCGCTGGATCGCGGTGACGATCTTCTCGGCGTGGACCATCGGCATCGGGTAGCCCGAGAGCTCGATCGGCGCACCGCCACGCAGCCGCGGCAGCGCGATCGTCATCGACGCCGGCCAGATCGGGTCACCGACGTTGACGTCGACATGGAACGGCAGCTCCGCGGAGGCGAGCCTTGCCTCGAGGCGGACCCGCACACCGGAGTACTCGTCCTCTTCGCGGATCGTGACTGCGGTGGCGGTGTCGGGGAAGAACTCGATGCCGTCATCCTCAGACAGCGGCACCGTCAGTGCGGAGCGGACGAGTCCGAGGACGGTCGCAGTGTCGTTCGCCAACTGGAGCGCCGCGAGGTCGACGTCTCCCGTAGCGCGCCGGGTGTCGAACGCGGCGAGAAGTACCCCGCCTTTGAGGACGAAGTGCTCCCGGAGGTCGCTGGCGGCCAGCCGGGCCAGGAACCCCTCGAGGACGTACAGCTGGAGGAGTTCCTGGGTGGGCCGATGGGTCCGGCGAGCCTGGTTCTGCAGGTCGAGGTACGCGGCGCCGGCGGGGGTGCCGCGGGTGGGGCGGCTCACAGCAGGATCGCCATGGTCTCGCGCAGAACGGTAAGTGTCCGCGGAAACTGCTGGGCCACCCGGAGTAGTCGCGAGGGCTGTCCCCCGCCGCGCAGCCAGCGCTTGAGCGCCTCGTTGGCCAGGTCGGCCCCGTCGATGTGCCGCAGCCGGAAGGCGTCGATGATGGATCGCTCGGCCGAGTAGACGCCGATGGTGCGTCCGGCGCCGATGTCGAGCTGATCTCGCCCGACCTCGAAGGTGTCGAGGTCGAAGTGCCGCCACCTGACGGGCGCGGTGATCCGCGGGGTCCACGAGCCGCGCGGGATCGCGATGTCGATCTCGGCCGGGATGTCGTCGATCAGTCGATGCCGGGCCAGTGCCGAGCGCATGCAGAGCGTTGCGCGCGGCGACTTCGCGGCGATCTCGATCAGGTCCTCATCGCCGAGGTCCTCGCTCTTGCTGTAGAGACCGCGGGCAAGAGCCGTGATGCGACCTTCCGCGATGAGCCGTCGGAGCTGTCGCTCGCTGACAGACTCGAGCGCGTCGGTGTACCGGAAGGTGTCCGGCAGCGCGGCGAGAAGCTCGTCCGTCGTCGCAGGCATGACCTCCACCTCCTTCGTCGGGAATCCTCTACACCAATGCCTTTAGCGTAGATGTTCTCCTCCGCTTGGTCATCCCTCCATCGTGACCCTGCCCACGACGCCTTACGTTGGGCACGTCTCCGGGTCCGGTTCTCCGCCTCGACATGACGACGAGTTGCGACAGCGCGTCGGCGATCACCCGGTCCCGGTCGGCCGCGGCATGTTGGTACTTCATCGCCGCGGCCGGCGTCGAGTGCCCCAGCCGGGCCATGAGCTCGGCGAGGGTCGCGCCTGTTGAGGCCGCGAGCACGGCGCCGGCGTGACGCAGGTCGTGGAACCGCAGGTCCGGGCCCCCCGCGGCCGCACGCGCCGGCCAGAAGTACCAGTACATGGTCGACGAGCCGAGGTTCCGACCGTCGGGCGCCGGGAACAGCAGCGCATCCGGCTCGGGCGCCACGTGTTCGTCGAGGTGCTCGCGCAGCACCGGCAGCAGGTGCGGTGGGATCGCGACGTCACGCACGCCGGCGGTCGACTTCGGCGTGCCGTACACGACCCCGGCGTCGCTGACCAACGCTCACGCTCACGTTCGCGTTCGCGTTCGAAGGCTGACCGGACCCGTGGTGGGGGGTAGCGGTGCCGATCGCTACCCCCCACCGCAGCCCGCGACGAGATCCCGTTTCCGTGTCCCCGGACCGCCCCAAGGAGACCGCATGCCCCAGCAACGCCACGCCAGAGACCACCGCGGCCGGCATTGGCTCGACAATGCGCTGACCACGCTCATCGTCACCAGCTTCCTGGTATGCGTGGCTGCCGTGGCCTCCGGGAACTTCCAGATCAGGCCAGTGCTGTCAGGCAGCATGCGGCCGGACCTGCCGGTGGGCGGCGTCGTGATCACCCACCGTGTCCCGACGTCGGACGTGCACGTGGGTGACGTCATCGTGTTCCGTGAGCCGGACGGCGGGCAGGGACTCGTCGTGCACCGGGTGTACTCCGAAGCACTCGGACCTCACGGTGCGGTTCTCCACACCAAGGGAGACGCCAACGGTGCGCCCGACCCCTGGACGATCACCCTGCGCGGCGAGCACGCCTACCGCGCCGTCTTCGCCGTGCCGTTCGTCGGCTACGCAGCCGTCTGGGCTCATAACCCCACCGGCAGACACGTGTTGATCGCCGTCGGGGTCCTGCTGCTGGCGCTGAGCAGCATCGGTGTCCTGATGCCGTGGCGGCGAGGCGCCCAGTCCGCACCGCGTTCGCGTGCTCGCCGGATGGTACGGAAGCCCCCGGCGCCTGACCCGCTTCCCCGGACATCGGGGCTGGTGTGACGACCGCCTCGCGAGAGGGGCCCTCGACACCTGTCGCCACCCGGCGGAGCCCGGGCGGCGAACCGTGGAGGCCGACCAGCGAGAGCACGACGACCAGCACCTGGTGGACGTGGTCTCGGCCGGACGGCCGTCGGCAGTGCGCCCGGGCGATCCTGCGGGAGCTGCAGGACGACGCATAGAAGACCGATCGCGACGTCGCCACCGTCGTCGGCGTCGCCCCGACCTCCGCCCCCACCCGCACCCGCACCCGAGCGCTCCGCGACCGCGGCGTGATCCGCGGCGCCAGCCTCGACGTCGACCTCACGACGATCGGCCACCCGGTCCAGGCGCGCGTCACGGTCCGGATCCGGTCACCGACGCGCGAGTGACCCGTTCGAGCCCCCGCCCCGCGGTGAGCCAGGTCTCCCCCGCCCGACGAGCCCGCCCGGCGGGGTGCGATGCTGGCGCCGTGCCCGAGGACCAGCCGCGCGTCGTCGTCGCACGCGCGTCCGACGACCACGGCGAGGTCGCCCTCGCACGGCGCGGCGACGTGGTCGAGCTCGTCGTCGACGGCACCTTCGCGATGGACACGGTCCACACCGCCACCGAGGAGGCGCTGGCGACCCTCGCCGTCGCACGGGTGCCGGGCGGCGGGCTGCGGGTGCTCGTCGGCGGCCTGGGGCTGGGCTTCACCCTGCGCGCGCTGCTCGCCGAGCCACGCGTCGCCCACGTCGACGTCGTCGAGCTGCACGCGCCGCTCGTCGCGTGGGCGCGCGAGGGGCTGGTGCCCGCGTTGGCGGGCGTCCTGGACGACCCGCGGACGGCGGTCCTGGTCGCCGACGTCCGCGACGTGGTCCCGGCGGTGCCGCCAGGCTCCGTCGACGTGCTGCTGCTCGACGTCGACAACGGCCCCGGATTCCTCATCCACCCTCGCAACGCCGACGTCTACGCCGCGCCCTTCCTCGTGACGGCGGCCCGGGCGCTGACCGCCCGCGGCGTCCTCGCCGTCTGGTCCGCCGACCCCTCGCCGGAGCTGGCGGGCGCCCTGGCGTCGACGTGGGGCACCGTGGAGACGGTCACGCTGCCGGTCGCGCGCGACGGACGGGCCTTCACGTACACGGTCTACCTCGCGAGCGGACCGCGCTCCCGCGGCTGACGAGGGCGCGGCTCCCGCCGCTGATGCGGGCGCGCCCACGCCGGTGCCGGAGCTGTCACACCGGGTCACCTGGTGGTCGAAGTCCCCTCACCTGGGAGGGCGTCGGTAACGTCCGGCTCCGTCCGCCCCTCCCCTCGAGGAGAACCCGCATGGCTCCGCACACCGCTCCGCGCCTGATGCGCGTCGCGCTGTGCGGCATGCGCCGGCGCCTGGCCTGAGCCCACCGGCTCGTCCAGGCGCGCCCCGGCCCGGGCGGGCCGCCCCGGTCCTCGCCGCCGAACGCGACGTGACCCCCACATCCCCGTGCCTGCCCGTGGCCTTCCCGACGGAACCACCACGAAGGACACCCCCATGAAGCGCACCCTGTCCCTGACCCTGATGGCCTCCCTCACCGTCGCGGCGCTCGCCGCGTGCTCCGGGGGGAGCGCAGGCGGGACGACGACCGGAGCCGCGACCGGCGCGGCAGCGGCGACGCCGGTCACCGTGACGGTCGGCGTCACCGACGCCGGCAAGGACTACTGGAAGATCTTCACGGACCTCGCGGCGAAGCAGGGCATCACCGTCAAGCTCCAGAACTTCACCGACTACCAGCAGCTCAACCCGATCGTGTCGCACGGCGACCTCGAGCTGAACCAGTTCCAGCACCTGCTGTTCCTGGCGAGCTACGACGTGCGCGCCAAGGACGACCTGGTCCCGATCGGGGCCACCGCCATCTACGCGCTCGGCCTGTACACGTCCAAGGGCTACGCCTCCCCCGCCCAGATCCCGCCGGGTGGCCAGGTGGCCATCCCCAATGACCCGACGAACCAGGCGCGCGCGCTGCTCGTGCTGCAGTCCGCCGGCCTGGTCGCCCTCAAGGACGGCGGCAACGCGCTGTCCACGCCGGCCGACGTGCTCCCCACCTCGAAGGTCAAGGTCGTCCCCGTCGACGCCAACCAGACCGCGGTTCAGCTGCGCTCGCTCGATGCCGCCGTCATCAACAACAACTTCGCCTACGACGCGAAGATCGACCCGACGACCGCGATCTACTCCGACCTGAAGGACCCGGCCGCCGCCGACCCGTACATCAACGTCTGGGTCGCCAGGAAGGCCGACGCGGACAACCCGGTGTACCGAAAGCTCATCGCCATCTACCACGACAAGGCCGTGACGGACGAGCTCCTGAAGGAGAACGGCGGCACCGCGCTGATCTCGGACAAGACGCCGGCGCAGCTGCAGCAGATCCTCACCGGTCTCGAGAACCTCGTCCGCAAGAGCTCCTGAGCCACGGCGGTCCCCGGGGCGGGCGGACCGACCCGGGGACCGCCGTGCCGCCGGGTCCGACGAAAGGGTGGTGGCCGCCGATGGCGGCGATGGTGCAGCTGCGGGGCGTGACGAA
>JAJYTJ010000174.1 GCA_021793115.1 Actinomycetes bacterium
CGATCTGGGCACGCGCAGCCCGAGGAGCGCGGCGCCCACGCCGAGGACCACCGCCTGCTGCGCGGCGAGGAAGGCGAGCGGCGGCACGGCCTTGGCGGCGAGCATCTCGGCGGGCGACGTGGGGCTGCACCGCAGCCGGTCCCACGTGCGCCACGTGCGCTCGGACATGATCCCCTGGCCCACCATCGAGAGCGCGAGCAGGGAGAACATCACCGCCTGGCCGGTGACGGCGCGCTGCGTGCCCTGGTCGGTCGCGGCCCGGTAGAGGGGCGCGAGCAGGGTCATGAGGAGCACCGGCATGACCAGCCGGCTGACGAGGGGCCCCGGCTCGCGCAGCAGGAGCGTGACGCCCATGCGGGTCATCGCGCCGATCCGGCCGACGGCCCCGCGGTCATGCCGCATGGGGCACCGCCTCGTCGAGCGCCTGGTAGAGGTCGTCGAGCGAGGCGTGCTGCACGTCGACGCGGCGCGGGAGGTTCCCGGCGCGGACGAGCGCGGCCAGCGTGCCGCCGGGGTCACGCGTGCGGATCACCCAGGCCTCGCCGTCCCGTTCGGCGGGTTGCCCGACGAGCGCCGCCGGCGGCTCGTCGGGCGCCGGCCCCTGCCCGCCGTGCCCTTGCGGGCCGAGGCGACCGCCGTCGTCGTCGAACGAGACCACGACGCGCGACGGCAGCCCCGCGAGCAGCTCGGCCTGGGAGCCGCGTGCCACCACGCGCCCCGCGCGGACCGCCGCGAGCGTCGCGCCCAGCTCGACGAGCTCGGGCAGGTAGTGCGTGGTGTAGAGCACGGCGGCGCCCTCGTCGGCCCGCCGCCGCACCGCGGCGAGCAGCGCGGACCGGGTGCTGGGGTCGGCGCCGACCGTGGGCTCGTCGAGCAGCAGCAGGCGCGGGCGGCCGAGCAGCGCGCACGCCGCCTGGACTCGCCGGCGCTGGCCGCCCGAGAGCACGGCGACCCGGCGGTCCGCCACCTCCGCCAGGCCGACCTCGTCGAGCGCCTCGTCGGCGGCGCGGCGGGGCAGGCCGGCCAGGCCCGCGCAGAGCGTCAGGTTCTGGCGCACCGTCGCGGTGACGTAGAGCTGCAGGTCCTGCGCGGCCACGCCGGTGAGCGCGCGGGCCCGGCGGGGCTCGGCGAGTGCGTCGACGCCGCCGACGAGGACGGTGCCGGCGTCGGGGCGGACGAGGCCGAGGATCACCTCGACCGCGGTCGTCTTGCCCGCGCCGTTGTGCCCGACGAGCCCGACGACCTCGCCGGGCGCGACCCGCAGGTCGAGGCCGTTCAGGGCGACGACGTCGCCGAAGCGCTTGACCAGTCCTGCCACCTCGAGCATCGGATCCTCCTGCGCCTCATGTGTACGGCGTATACGTATACTCTGTATACATGGCGACGCGCAAGGACCAGATCCTCACGGCAGCTCTCGCGCTCGCCGACGAGTCGGGCCTGGAGGCCGTGACCATGCGGGCTGTCGCCGCGCGCGTGGGCATCACCCCGATGGCGCTCTACCGGCACGTCGCGGACAAGGAGGCCCTGCTCGACGGCGTGCTGGAGACGGTCGTGGCGGGCATCGCGCTGCCGGAGCCGGCGCTGCCGTGGGACGCGCGGCTCACCGCGCTGGCGCTGGCCGTGCGCGACGCGGGCCGCCGGCACCCGACCGCCCTCGGCCTCGCCTTCACGCGCCCGGGCGACACCCCCGCCGTGCGGCGGCTCGTCGACGTGATCCACGGTGCGCTCGCGGACGCCGGCGTCCCCGCCGGTGAGTGGTCGCGGCTGGAGCGGATGATCTCGACGTTCGTCGTCGGCTTCGTCGTCTCCGAGGTGTCGGGGCGGTTCCCGCGCGACATCGAGAGCTTCCTCGCGCGGGAGTACCGCGCGGACCTGGCGGACCTGCTCGGCCTCGTGCGCGCGGTGGCGGCGCGCGACGAGGGTTCGGCGGCGGGCGCGCGCTGACCGGCTCGTCCGGCTCGTGCGTCGTCGTGTCGGCGGGTCCGTGTCGTCGTTCGGGCCGAGGGGACGGGTAGCCGTGCCGCCGTGCGGGCCGGCGCCGAGGAGTCGGCCGCGGGCGTCACGCCGCCGGGGTGTCTGGACATCGCTCCGGGCTAGGGCACCAGGACGACCTTGCCGTGCGGCGCCCCGGACAGGCTGAGCTCCGCGGCGGCGCGCCACTCGTCGAGCGGGAACGTGCGCGCGACCGGGATGGCGAACTCGCCCGTCGTGGCCAGGGCCGCGTAGTCGGCCAGCATGTCGGAGCTCGGCACGCGACCCGAGGCGCGCAGCTCGTCGATGTTGACGCGCGCACCGAGGCGGTGGGCCTCGTCGTGGTTGCTGATGGTGACGACGCGCCGCGGGTCGCCCGCGATCTCGGCGAGCGCCGCGATGGCTCCGGCGTTGGGTCGCGAGACGTCGAGCACGTGGTCGATCGGCCCGTGGACGAGCGACCGGACGCGGCCGGCCATGCCCTCGCCGTACGCCGTGACGGCTGCCCCGAACGCCTCGAGGTCGGGGGCGAACGTCGGGCCCGCGGTGGCGACCACGCGGGCGCCGCGCCGGAGCGCGATCTGCACGGCGGCGTACCCGACCATCCCGCCCGCGCCGTGGACGAGCACGGTCTCGCCCGGCCTCAGGTCCATGAGGTCAAGGGTCCAGTGCGCGGTCTGCACCACCATCGGCAGCACGGCCGCGTGGACCGCGTCCAGCCCCGCCGGCACCGCGAACCACAGTCTCAGCACGGCGTGGTCGGCCGCGCCGGCGCTCGGCTGCGCGGTGTAGTCCGCGACGCCGAAGACGAGGTCGCCGACCGTCACGTCCTCGACGCCCTCGCCGACGGCGTCGACCGTGCCGGCCACGTCGTAGCCGATGCCGCGCGGCAGGGTGCCCGGCAGGACGCCGCGGCAGAGCTCCCAGTCGGCGGGGTTCAGGCCGGTGGCGACGACGCGGACCCGGACCTTGCCCTCGCCGGGGTCCGGGACCTCGACCCGCTCCTCCCGCAGCACCTCCAGCGGGTCGCCGTTCTCGTGGAACCGGATGGCCCGTGACTCGACCGCGCCCATGACGCTCTCCTTGTGCCCGATGCTCGTAGTGTCAGTCACCGACGTTAACACGTTGCGACAGCGACTGTCGCTACGTGGGCTAGGCTCGGCCCGTGCCACGGAGCGGGAAGGAAGCGCGCGCACGCCTGGAGCAGGCGGCGCTCGAGCTGTACCTCGAGCGCGGGTTCGACGCCGTCACCACGGCCGAGATCGCCGCCCGCGCCGGCGTGACCGAGCGCACCTACTTCCGGCACTTCCCCGACAAGCGCGAGGTGCTCTTCGAGGGCGAGCGGCGGCTGACGGGGTGGGTGACCGACGCGCTCGCGGCGGTGCCCGCCGACGTGCCACCGTGGCCGGCCCTGCGCCGTGCGATCGACCTCATCGTCCCGTACCTGGAGGAGAGCGGGCGTGCCGGCACCCGCCTCGCCGCGATCGTCGCGGCGACGCCCGCGCTGCGGGAACGTGCCGCCGCCAAGGAGGTGAACCTCGTCGCGCTCGTCGCGCGCCTGCTGGTGGAGCGCGGCGCCGCCGCCGACGAGGCCGACCTCGTCGCCCTCACCGAGTGGGGCGTGCTGGCGCACGCGATCCGGACCTGGCGGGCGGACCCGGGCTCACCGCTGCAGCGGCACGTCGACCGGGGGTTCGCGCTGCTCGGCGGGCTCGTCGGCGCCTGACTGGCCGGTGGTGGGTGGAGGCCCGGCGCGGCGCGCACAGGTGCCCGGGCCGCGGTGTCCTGGCCCCGCCGGTCCTACGACAACCGGACGGATGGCTACGGGGCCCGGGGCCCCGGATGCTCGACGCATGACAGCTCCCACGAAGGCCTGGATCGTCACCGGGCCCACGTCCGGCATCGGCTACCGCACCGCGCTCGAGGTCGCCACGCACGGCACCGTCGTGCTGGTGGGGCGCAGCGCAGCCAAGCTCGACGCCGTCCGCACCGAGATCGAGTCGACCGGGGGCCATGCCCTCACCGTCGTCGCCGACCTCTCCGACATCACGAGCGCCCGAGCCGCGGCTGCACAGATCACCTCGCTCGGTCTGTCGATCGGCGGGCTCCTCAACAACGCGGGCATCTTCCCGGCGCGCCCGTCGACATCGGCGCAGGGGTGGGACGTCGCCTTCGCCACCAATCACCTGGGACCGTTCGCGCTCACCGAGGCACTGATCCCGACGCTGCCCGACGGCGCGAACGTCGTGTTCATCGTGTCGGCGGTCGAGGACCCCGAGCGCAGGATCGCCGTCCAGGCGGGCTTCCGTGGCGCCCGCTATATCAGCGCCGAGGCGAGCGCACGAGGCGAGTGGCTCTCGCCGGGCGGCTCCAAGCTGCCCGGCGGCGATGCCTACGCCACCTCGAAGCAGGGTCCCCTGGCCGCGGCGCTTGCCTTGGCGCGCCAGTATCCGCGGCTGCGGTTCAACGCCGTCGAGCCCGGCGTCAATCCCGGCTCCAACCTCGGGCGCGACATGGATCCCGCACTCGTCGCCGTCAGCAAGGCGCTCGCACCGGTGATGCAGCTGATGCCGCACTACACGACCCCGAAGAAGGCCGCGGTCGTGATCACGCGCATCCTCACCAGTGAGAAGCCGGACACCGGGGTGTACTTCGACGAGAACGGCGAACCGATGCGCGGCTCGACGCAGGTCCACGATCCGGCATTCCAGGACCGGGTGGTCGCCGAGACACGGGCTCTGCTCGCCACCGTGTGAGCCTGAACCGAGTTCGAGGACTCCTCTCGCGGTGGACGGGGTCACGAATCCCGGTCGACGGCGTCGTCAGGGTCTGAGCCCCAGCTGCGCGCACACCTGGACGTCGGTGCCAACCACGTGGCCTCGCACCGGGGTCTGTCGACACGTGTGCCGGGCGGCACGACCAGTCGGCGAAGCCGCTCAGCCGAACGCGGCTGCCCACGCGGTGGCGGTCTGCTCGTCCCAGTACCGGGTGAAACCACATCCCCAGGCGACCGGGTGGTCCAGCGGGGCGCCCCCCCATCGGGCTGCCCCCGCGACGAGCAGTCGGGTGCCGATGCCGTAGCTCGTCGCCTCCTCCACGCCGACGCCGACCGTCGCGGGCGCCAGCAGGTCGACGGTGACGCTGGTCCCGGAGCCGCCCGCGTACCACCGGTGAACCTGGAAGGTCACGCCGACGTAGGGCATGCCGCTGCCACCGCTCACTGGCGGTCCGAGCTTCGTCACCGTCCCGTCGAACGCGAAGTCGCTCTTCACCAGCTCGCCGGCGCTGTACATCACGGCGCACGAGCCGGCGCCGCCAACCGGTACGTCGCCGCTGCCGTCGGTGACCGGCGGCAGGGCCGGACCGTGCGCCAGGGCTGCCGTCGTCACGAGGGCCACCACGGCCATGGACGCCGAGCCGACGCCGAGCCTGCGCCGCCGCACGCGCCGCCGGACCGCGCCGACCAGGTCCCCTGGTTCCGGCGCCCGCGCGGCGAGCGCCGCCAGCTCGTCACGCAGCACGTGCTCGAGATCGTCCATCACGCGTCTCTCGCCTCCCTCCCGCCGACCGGTTGCGATCGCAGGGTCGCCAGCGCCCGGGACGCCGTCGCCCGCACGGTGGACGCGGCGATGCCGAGCTCGGACGCGATCGCCGCGTCGTCGAGGTCTCCGTAGAACCGCAGCACCAGCACTGCCCGGGCCCGGGGTGCGAGCCGGGCCAGCAAGGCCACCACTTCCGCCCGATCGGCGATGCCGCCAGCGGGATCAGTTGCGCCGACTCCATCAGGAGCGGCCTCGACCGGGTACTCGCTCGACGAGCGCCGCCGCCGCTCGCTGACGTAGGCGTCGACCAGCACGCGGCGCGTGTACGCCTCGGGCGAGTCGGCCGCGGCGACCCTGCGCCAGTGGCGGAAGGCACTGGTGAGTGCGGTCTGCAGCAGGTCCTCGGCCCGCTGGGCATCGCCGTTCGTGAGCACGTAGGCGAGCCGGAGCAGCCGCGAACCACTCGCCGCGACGAACTCCTCGAACGTCACCGATGGTCCCTCCCCTTCCCCTACGACGCTGCAGGGGATGCCGGGCGCTGCACCGGACCGGCGCGGCGGGGAGGCCCGGACGCGCACGGTCCGTGCAGTGGGCCCCGAGGGGATCGAACCCTCAACCCGCGGATTAAAAGTCCGCTGCTCTGCCAGTTGAGCTAGAGGCCCGGCACGCGCGACGCCGTACCGACGGCATCCCTAACCCGCTCGGCGCATCGCGGCATCACCGTACCCGGTGCCCACCGCCCGGCCATGACCGCGCTCGGATCGACACGGGTGCCGATGCCCTCACGTCGGCCGCGGCGGGCGCGCCCGGCCGGGCGCGCCCGGATGGTCCTCGTCGGTGTCGACGTGGGGAGGCCGGGCGTGTTCACCTTCGCGACCGCAGGTCGGATCGTCGTCGGTGCCGGGGCGTCGGACCAGGTGCCGGAGCTGGCGGCCGGGCTCGGCCGGCGCGTGTTCGTGGTGGTCGGCGCGCACACCGACGCGACCGCGCCCGGGCTGGCTGGGCTGCCTGCCGACACCACGCTGTGGCGCTGGTCGGGCGAGCCGACCGTCGCCGGGGTCCGCGCGGGCGTGGCCGCGGCCCGCGCGGCGGCGCCCGACGTCGTCGTCGGCTGGGGCGGCGGGTCGGTGGTCGACCTCGCCAAGTCCGTCGCGATCCTGCTGCACGACGAGGGGGACGTCCTGGACCACCTCGAGGCGGCTGATTCGCTGCGGCTTCACCCGGACGTGGCGGCCTGCTGCGACCACGTCGGCTGGTGGCCCCGCCCCGCGCCGCAAGGGGTGAGCGGCGCGGGGCAGGGCCGGCGCGCCGTCGCGGGCAGCCCTGGCAGGGACTCGGCGGGCTCGATGCGACACATCCTGGCCCGATCAGGCGACGGCCTGGCCCCGTTCCGCGGGTGGGTTCAGGACAGTCGTGCCGCTAGGCGCACTACCGATTCCTCGGGCATGCCGGCATTCAGGAGGTAGCCCGCGGCGTCGAACTCAGCGAGCCACTCCGTCAACGACAACGCTCGCTCCGAGACGTCCGCCTCGAGCACCGCGGGCTCCTTGCGGGGGGCGCCAGAACGCTGTGCCGCTACGCGGTACGCCCGCGAGTAGTCGGCGGCGATCGCTTCAACGGTCACGCCTGACAGCGACAGGAGAACCGCAACCACCATCCCCGTGCGGTCACGCCCGGCGGAGCAGTGGACCAGGGTGCCACCCTTGGCGTCCGCGATCGCGTAGAAGGCGACCGATAGCAGCGTTGGGAACAGCCGCAGGTTATCCGGATAGGACCGGGGGTGGTCGAGCCAAGGACCGCACACCTGACGGAACAACGGGTCGTTAGGCACTTCGGTGGGAGCGGCGATGACATCGAGCCCCGCCGTGACCGACGCCGAGACGTCGGGGTCCGACGCCGTACGTGCGCGTTCCGATTCGTTACGCAGGTCGACCACTGTGGTCACCCCATCCGCGCGCAACGAACGCCAGCCTTCAGCCGTCATCGATTCGGGTCGCCCGGAGCGGAAGACTCGCCGATGCGCCGTGTGGCCTGTCGACGACGCTCGAAAACTGAACGGTTGCGACGGCCGAATCGTGAACGGTGTTGGCAGCCTAGTTCGGCTCGTGGTCCGTGGTCTGGCGGATGGACGGCAGGGTGTCGATGCCCCG
>JAJYTJ010000175.1 GCA_021793115.1 Actinomycetes bacterium
GCCCGGCCCGCTCCGGCGGACGCCCACCCGCCGACGCGCGTCCCGCTCCGGCGGACGCCCAGCCCCCGACGCGCGTCCCGCTCCGGCGGACGCCCACCCGCCGACGCGCGTCCCGCTCCGGCGGACACCCCGCCCACCCCGCGCGCAGCCCACCCGCGCCCCACCCCGCGTCTCACCGAAGGACCCGGCTCGTCGCGCGCCCGCCCCCAGGAGGATGCTGACGCCCGTGACGCCGACCACCCCCGTGCCGATCCGCCTCGCCACCACGCTGGCCGGGCAGGCCCCCGGTTGGATCGTCGAGGCCGACGCCGTCGTCGTCGGCTCCGGCATCGCCGGCCTCACCGCGGCGCTCGAGCTGCGGACCCGGGTGCCGCGCGTGCTCCTCGTCACCAAGGACGTCCTGGCGTCCGGCTCGACGCTGTGGGCGCAGGGCGGCATCGCGGCCGCGCTGGACCCGGCGGACTCCCCGGCGGCCCATCTCGCGGACACGCTCGTCGCGGGCGTCGGGCTCTGCGACCCGCGCGCGGTCGAGGTGCTCGTCACCGAGGGCCCGGAGCGGGTCCGGGAGCTCGTCGGGCGCGGCGCGGTGTTCGACCGGCGCGCGGACGGCAGCCTGAGCCTGACCCGCGAGGGCGGCCACCACGCCAACCGCATCATCCACGCGGGCGGTGACGCCACCGGCGCGGAGGTCAGCCGCGCGCTCGTGGCCCAGGTCGAGGCCGTGCGCAACGACCCCGGCATCGAGGTGGTCGAGCACGCGCTGGTCCTCGACGTGCTCACCGCCGCCCCGGACGCCGACGGCCGGCCCGGCCCGGTGTGCGGGGTCACGCTGCATGTCATCGGCGAGGGCGACCGCGGCGGCGTGGGCGCCGCGCTGGCCCCGGCGGTGCTGCTCGCGACGGGCGGCATCGGCCAGGTGTACCGCGCCTCCACGAACCCGCCGCAGGCCACCGGCGACGGCATCACGGCCGCCCTGCGCGCGGGCGCGCGTGTGGGCGACGTCGAGTTCGTCCAGTTCCACCCCACCGTGCTGTGGCTCGGCTCCGGCGTGAAGGGCCAGCTCGCGCTCATCTCCGAGGCGGTGCGTGGCGAGGGCGCGCTGCTGCTGGACACCGACGGCGTGCGCTTCATGCCCGAGGTGCACCCGCTGGCCGAGCTCGCGCCGCGCGACGTCGTCGCGCACGCCATCGTCCGCCGCATGGCCGCGACGGGCGCCGACCATGTCTGGCTCGACGCGCGCCACCTCGGCGCGCAGTTCCTGGCCCGGCGCTTCCCGACGATCACGGAGGCCCTGGCCGAGCACGGCCTCGACATGGCCGCCGAGCTCATCCCGGTGGCCCCCGCGCAGCACTACTTCTCCGGCGGCGTGGTCACGGACCTGTGGGGCCGGTCGTCGCTGCCCGGCCTCTACGCGGCGGGGGAGGCGGCCTGCACGGGCGTGCACGGCGCGAACCGCCTGGCGTCCAACTCGCTGCTCGAGGGCCTGGTCTTCTCCCACCGCGCGGCGGCGGAGATCGCGCGCGCGTTCGGCGCCGGCGAGCTGGTGCGCCGCGATCCCGTGCTGCGCCAGGGGACCGCCGCGCTGGTCGCCGCGGCCGCGCGCGCCCGCATCCAGCGCGTCGCCACCGCGGGCGCCGGCCCGCTGCGCGACGAGGCCGGCCTGACCGCGGCGCTCGGGGCGCTCGCGGAGGTCCCCACCGACGCCGACCGGCGGCACGACGACGGCCGCCCCCTCGCGCTGCCGCAGCCCTCGGAGTGGGAGACGACGAACGTCCACCAGACCGCGACGCTCATCACGGCCGCGGCGTACCAGCGGCAGGAGAGCCGGGGCGGCCACTTCCGCAGCGACTTCCCGGCGCACGACGACGCCTGGCGGCTGCGCCAGGAGCTGTCTCTGGACCCCGACGGGACGCTCACGACGACGCAGGTGACGCTGCCCGAGGCCTGACGGCCCGTCGTCGCGGAGTCGGGGCGCTACCGTGCTCGGCATGCACCCGCTCGACCCGGCCTGGCTCGCCCGCACCGTGGCGATCGCGCTCGACGAGGACCTCGGGCCGGAGCCCGGCCGGGACGTCACCACGCAGGCCACGGTGCCGCCGGACGAGACCGGCACGGCCCGGCTCGTCGCGCGCGCCGACGGCGTCCTCGCCGGCCTCGTCGTCGTCCCGGAGGTGCTGCGGCAGGCCGCGGCGCGGCTGGGGCTGGCCGAGCCCGTCCTCGTCGCGCACAAGGCCGACGGCGACACCCTGACCAGGGGAGACGTCGTCGCGGACCTCACCGGGCCGGTGCAGGTGCTGCTCGTCGCGGAGCGGACGCTGCTCAACCTCGTCTCGCGCGCCTCCGGCGTCGCGACGCACACCCGCCGGTTCGCGGACGCCCTGGCGGGCACCGGCGCCCAGGTCCTGGACACCCGCAAGACGACGCCCGGCCTGCGCCCCCTCGAGAAGTACGCGGTGCGCTGCGGCGGCGGCACCAACAAGCGCATGGGGCTGTTCGACGTCGCCATGGTCAAGGACAACCACGTGGCCGCGGCGGGCGGTTCGGTGGCCGCGGCCGTCGCGGCGATCCGCGCGCGCTTCCCGGGCGTGGCGATCCAGGTGGAGGTGGACACGCTCGCGCAGGCCATGGAGGCCCTGGACGCGGCCGCCGACTTCCTCCTCCTGGACAACATGCCCGTGCCGCTGCTGCGGGAGGTGGTCGCCGCGGTGCGGGCGCGCGAGCCGCAGACCGGGCACGTCGAGCTCGAGGCCACGGGCAACCTCACCCTGGACCGGGCCGCGCAGGTGGCCGCGACCGGCGTCGACTACCTGTCCGTGGGCGCCCTCACCCACTCGAGCCCCGTCCTCGACCTGGCCCTCGATCTGGACCCGATCGGCCGCCCGTAGGATCGTGCGGTGACCTCTCCCGCCCTGCCTGCCGCCGACGACGTCCCGGAGCAGATCGCCGTCCGGCGGGCCAAGCGGGAGCGGCTGCTCGCCGCGGGCGTGGCGCCGTACCCCGTGGGCGTGCCGCGCTCGGCGACGATCCAGGCGGTGCGCGCGGCGCACCCCGACCTCGCCCCGGGGCAGGAGACCGACGACGAGGTGGGCGTCGCCGGCCGCGTCGTCTTCCTGCGCAACACCGGCAAGCTGTGCTTCGTCACGCTGCAGGACGGTGCCGGTGTGCGGCTGCAGGCGATGTTGTCGCTGGACCGGGTGGGCGAGGACGCGCTCGCGGCGTTCAAGGCCGACGTGGACCTGGGCGACCACCTGTTCGTCCACGGCGTGGTCGTGTGCTCCCGGCGCGGCGAGCTCTCGGTCATGGCCGACGAGTGGCGTCTGGCGGCGAAGGCGATCCGCCCCATGCCGAACCTCTATGAGGGCGCCGAGCTGTCCGACGAGGCTCGCGTGCGCCAGCGCTACGTGGACCTCATCGTCCGCCAGGGGGCGCGCGACATGGTGCGCCGGCGGGCTGCCGTGGTGCGGTCGCTGCGGGAGAACTTCTGGCGGCGCGACTTCCTCGAGGTCGAGACGCCGATGCTCCAGGTGCGGCCCGAGGGCGCCGCGGCGCGCCAGTTCGAGACGCACATGAACGCCTTCGACATCCCCCTGTTCCTGCGGATCGCGCCGGAGCTGTTCCTCAAGCGGGCCGCGGTCGGCGGCGTCGAGCGCGTCTTCGAGATCAACCGCAACTTCCGCAACGAGGGCGTCGACTCCACGCACGCGCCCGAGTTCGCGATGCTCGAGGCGTACGAGGCCTACGGCGACTACGACACCATGGCCGCGCTCACCGAGGACCTGGTGCAGACGGCGGCCCGCGACGCCTTCGGTTCCACCGTGGTGACGCTCGCGGACGGGTCGGAGTACGACCTGGGCGGGCAGTGGACCCACCTGACGATGTACGAGTCGTTGTCGGAGGCGATCGGCGAGCAGATCACGCACGACACGAGCGACGCCACGTTGTCGGCGTTGCTCGACCGCGCCGGAATCGAGCTGGCCCCGGCGCAGGTCAACCACGGAAAGATGGTCGAGCAGCTGTGGGAGCACCACGTCGGCGCAGGCCTGTGGGCCCCTACGTTCGTGCGCGATTTCCCGGTCGAGACGTCGCCGTTGACGCGTGACCACCGCAGCAAGCCGGGCCTTGTCGAGAAGTGGGACCTGTACGTGCGTGGCATGGAGCTCGCCACGGCGTATTCCGAGCTCGTCGACCCGGTGATCCAGCGGCAACGTTTCGAGGCGCAGGCGCTTCTCGCGGCGCGGGGCGACGACGAGGCGATGCGCATCGACGAGGACTTCCTCGCGGCGATGGAGCACGCCATGCCCCCGAGCGGTGGCATGGGCCTGGGCATCGACCGGCTGCTCATCGCGATGACCGGGCAGGGTATCCGCGAGACCATCCTTTTCCCGCTGACGAAGCCGTTGTGAACCGAAAGGGGCGACGATGAGCGGCTGGGTGACGGCACTCGTCGCGCTCGTGCCGTCCATCGGCGTGGGCCTGATCTTCTGGCTCGTCATGCGCCTGCTGCTGAATGCGGACGCCAAGGAGCGCCGCGTCGAGGCCGAATTGCGGCGCGCGGAACAGGCGGCCCGCGGTGGAAATGGCGGCGCGTCGGACGCCTAGCGTTTGACGCACGATATGTCCGGTGTCATGCTGGCGACCGACAGCGTTTCCCGCATTGGCTCCCAGGAGAATAAAATGGCACAGAAGGTTCAGGTGCTCCTGGTGGACGACATCGACGGCGGCACCGCCGACGAGACCGTCACCTTCGCCCTCGACGGCATCAGCTACGAGATCGACCTGACGACCGACAACGCCGCGAAGCTGCGCGACGCGTTCGGCCCGTGGGTCGGCCACGCGCGCAAGGTCGGCGGCCGGTCCTCCTCGCGCACCGCGGCCTCGCCGCGGTCCCGCTCGTCGCGCGGCGACGCGCAGGCGATCCGCGACTGGGCCAAGGCCCACGGCCACAAGGTCTCCGAGCGGGGTCGCATCTCCGCGGAGGTCAAGGCCGCCTACGAGGCCGCGCACTGACGGCGCGCACCACGCACGGACGACGAGGCCCGGCCACCCCACCTGGGTGACCGGGCCTCGTCGCGTCCGGAGCACGCCGCGTCAGGCGGTGCGCTCCACCACGAGGTCGCGCGCGGCCGCGTACTGCTCGCGCACGAACGGCGTCGGCGTCCCGGCGAGCTCCTCGGGCTCCGACTCGAAGGCCCACGCCGGGGGCGTCGGCCCGCCGGCCAGCACCCAGGCCGCCTGGCGCGCCGCGCCGTCCGCGACGTACTCGCCGGCCGGCGGCACGACGACCGGCAGGCCGAGCACGGCGGGCGCCAGCGCCCGCACCGCGGGCGACTTGGCGCCGCCGCCGACGAGGAACGCGCGATCCACCGGCACGCCGAGCGCGCGCTGCGCGTCGATGCCGTCGGCGAGCGAGCACAGCAGCCCCTCGATCGCCGCGCGGGCGACGTGCGCCGGCGTGCCGTTGTCCAGGCGCATGCCGTGCAGCGCCGCGGTGGCCCGCGGCCGGTTCGGCGTGCGCTCGCCCTCGAAGTAGGGGACCAGGACGAGCCCGTCGGCGCCCGCGGGCGCCGACAGCGCGAGCCGCGAGAGCTCGTCGTACCCGACGCCGAGCAGCGCGCAGGCCCAGTCGAGGATCCGCGAGGCGTTGAGCGTCACCGACAGCGGCAGGTAGTTGCCCGTCGCGTCGGCGAAGCCGGCGACGAGCCCGGACGCGTCGGCCACGGGGGCCGCCGAGACCGCGCCGACGACGCCGGAGGTGCCGATCGACACCGACACGTCGCCCGGCGTGAGGCCCAGCGCCAGCGCGGCACCGGCGTTGTCCCCGGCGCCCGGGCCGAGGATCGCGTGGCCGCCGGCGAGCCGGTAGCCGCCCTCCGCCGGGCCGAGCACGCGCGGCACGACCGGCGTGGAGCCGAGGGCCAGGGCGAGCAGGTCGGGCCGGTAGGCCTCGTCGAACGGCGACCAGTAGCCCGTGCCCGAGGCGTCGGAGCGGTCGGTGACGAGCGTGTCGAAGCCAGCGGCGCCCGAGAGCTTCCACGTCAGCCAGTCGTGCGGCAGGCAGACGGCGGCGACGCGGGCGGCGTTCTCCGGCTCGTGGTCGCGCAGCCAGCGCAGCTTGGTGATGGTCAGCGACGCGACCATCACCGTGCCGCACGCCTGCGCGGACGCCGCCGGACCGCCCAGCTCGTCGACGAGGGCGAGCGCCGCGTCGGCGGAGCGGGTGTCGTTCCACAGCAGGGAGTCGCGCACCACCTCGCCGGAGGCGTCCAGGGCGACCATGCCGTGCTGCTGGCCGCCGACGGAGACGGCCTCGACGTCGTCGAGCCCGCCCGCCTGGGCGATGGCGGTCTGCAGGGCGTCCCACCAGTGGCGGGGCGCGACCTCTGTGCCGTCGGGGTGGGTCGCGCGGCCGGTGCGCACCAGGGCGCCGGTCTCGGCGTCGCGCACGACGACCTTGCAGGACTGCGTGGACGAGTCCACGCCGGCGACGAGCGCCATGTCATTCCTCCACGTCGAGAGAGGGGCTGAGAACCTGCAACGTCCGGGGGTCCGGCGCCGGGGCGGCCGAACCCCCGGACGCTGCGCGGGGATGGGCGGGGATGCTCAGCCGATGAGGTGGGCGAGGGCGAGCTGGTGCAGGCGCACCAGGCCGTACTCGCGCTCCGCGGCCGTGTCGAAGTCGAAGTCCTCACGCGTCGAGCGGTCGGCGAGGAAGTCCTCGAACGTCTCGCCGGCGGCCATCGTGGTCTCGCCGAGCTCGAAGATGCCGGCGTACGTCATGGCCTCCTTGACCTCGGAGTCGGCGCGGTACTCGGCCGCCTTCCGGGCGAGGATCGTGTAGGTCTCGATGTTGGCCTTCGCGGAGTCCCACACGCCGTTGGGGCCCTCGGTGCGGCTCGGCTTGTAGTCGAAGTGGCGGGCGCCCTCGTAGCGCGGGCCGCCGTTCGGGAAGCCGTTCTCCAGCAGGTCGACCGTGAAGAACGCGCTGAGCAGGTCGCCGTGGCCGAAGACGAGGTCCTGGTCGAACTTGGGGCCGTGCTGGCCGTTGAGGTCGATGTGGAACAGCTTGCCGCGGTAGAGGGCGAGCGCCAGGCCGTGCGTGTAGTTCAGCGTGGCCATCTGCTCGTGGCCGGTCTCGGGGTTGAGGCCGACGATGTCGCCGTTGTCGAGCGAGTCGATGAGGGCCAGGGCGTGGCCGATCGACGGCAGGAAGATGTCGCCACGGGGCTCGTTCGGCTTCGGCTCGAGGGCGATCTTGATGTCGTAGCCCTGGTGCTTGATGTAGGCGGCGACGGCGTCGATGCCCTCGGCGTAGCGGGCGTGCGCCGCGTGCAGGTCCTTGGAGTTGTCGTACTCGACGCCCTCGCGGCCGCCCCACATGACGAACGTCTTGGCGCCGAGCTCGGCGGCCAGGTCGACGTTGCGCAGGATCTTGCGCAGGCCGAAGCGGCGGATGGAGCGGTCGTTCGACGTGAACGCGCCGTCCTTGAACACCGGGTGCGTGAACGTGTTGGTGGTCACCATCTCGATGACCAGGCCGGTCTCGTCGGCCGCCTTCTTCA
>JAJYTJ010000176.1 GCA_021793115.1 Actinomycetes bacterium
CGTGGGTCTGGCTGAGACGCCGCGTTCGAGCGGTCCAGGCTGGACGGTGATCTGGGGCCGCTGCTGGAGGCGGTCCGGCGGTGGTGGTTCGAGGCTGATGCCTGGCGTGACCCGGCGGCCCAGCGGGAGTTCCTGGCCCGCGTTGACGGCTACGTCGCCGATGGCCCGCCGCCGGCTGACCGGCGCGTGACCTGGCAGGAGGTCCGCGCCCGGTTCGGTGTCTGAACCGGTGTACCGCTGGGAACTCGACGGGCCGGCGCTGCACGAGTTCGCCGCGCTGCCCCGGTCAGCCCGGAGTTGGCCAGGTTCCTGGACGCGGTAGTGATCGCTGATCCGATCGGGTACCAGCGGCGCCCCGCCGAGCCCGATAGCCGGGAAGCGCTGCTGCGGATACTGAGCTTCGGCCCGCACGCCGAAGGACTGGTCACGATCCTGGTCTACCCGCCCGACTAGCTGGTCCTCGCCGTCAGGATCCAGTGGCTCCTCGTCGGCCGGACGTGGTCGAGTCTAGGGCTTGGGCGCGGCCGCCGGAGGTGTGGCATTCGAACAGAGTTTCGCGAGGGAACCAGGCGGGGTTATCCTTGCGGCATGGTGGCTGCTGGGGTTGTCGCAGTGCGGACGCGACATCAAGCGCGTCCGGGGCGGCGGGCGATCGTGGTGACCGATCTCGCGAGCCTGCAGGGTCCGGTGCGGGGCACGGTCGAGTTGCCGTTGCGGCTGTTCTGGAGCAGCCCGGACCGGACATTCGACCTGGGCAAGCCGTTCATGCAGCGGTGGCTGTACCAGACGGTGCTGCGCGAGGCGTCGCGGCCGGAGGACCTGACCCGGTTCCTCGATGGCCCTACGCTGATCGCCTTGTGGCCCGAGTTGCGCCTGCCGCGAGGGGTGCGTCAGGCATGGGAGGATCAGCATCCGGCACTCCGGGCAGCGGCCCTCTGGCCTGATGCCCGTCAGTGATCTGCACGCCCGGGTCGCCGCGATCGCTCTGCGCGCGGCGGCCAGGCACGGCTTCGCGCTGGCGGGCGGGAACGCGCTGCTGGCACATGGGGTGATCAGCCGGCCAACCCAGGATGTTGACCTGTTCACCGACCAGGAAGGTGGCGTTGAGGCGGCGGCCGGATCGGTCGAGGCGGCACTGCGAGCTGCGGGGTTCACGGTCGAGCGGCAGGACGATGCCGTAGATCTAGCTGACGTTTTCCCGGGCCTGGGCGAGGGGCTGGCCGAGTGGCTGGTTACCGATCCCGGCGGCGAGGAGCTGACGGTGCAGCTCGCCTACTTCGACCGGGACCATGACCCGGTGGCCATGGACGTGGGCCCGGTCCTGGATCTGGAGGATGTGGCCGGCGGCAAGGTCTGCGCGCTGGCGAGCCGGGTCGAGCCGCGGGACTACGCCGACACCGCCGCGATGCTGGAACGGTACAGCCCGGCCGAGCTGATCGGCTTCGCCAGGCGGCTGGACCCGGGCCTGACCGCCCGCGACTTCGCCGACGCAGGCCGGCAGCTCGACGACATCGATGACGAGGCGTTCGCACGCTACGGGTTCGGCCCCCGCGACGTGGCCACGCTGCGGGACCGGTTCGCCGACTGGCCCCGTCCGCCCGCCGCGCCCGCAGCCATATATGATCTGAAGTGATCACCCGAGTGGCGGTGGCTGGGAGCCAAAAGGGGCTGCGGACCGCCCGGGGCGGCCGGACTCGGCCACCTACGGCGACGCTGAGCGAGGAGAGGTCTGGCGGCCTGTCCTTCGTACAGGGCCGCCTGCCGCCTTCGGGCCACTGTGGTGACTCGCCGAGCGCGAGGTCACCTATTCGACCCGCATCGTGGCTGTGGGACGCGAAGTGTCTCCCGCAGCTGGCTGGCTTCCAGGGGGACCCTGGCACGCCGGGCGCCGGCTGCCGTCGTTTGGCCGGCGACGTCGGCGCCCGCGTGTCACCCACGCGGCCGACCGCACGGGCAACGCGCCGTAACGTCAGCGCTGGCGCGCGGAACTGCATGCGCGGGCCGCCCTTCTGGCGCCCGCATCCTGAAGCCCTGCAGATGGCTGTCCAGTCCCATCGAGGTGGTGGGATCCGGGAAGCTTGGCGTGCGAAGACAGGCTTCTTTCGGTGTGCCAACGTAAGCTATGTCCTGTGGCTGATGTGAAGGTCGCGCAGCGGTTCCGGCTCGCTCTGGAGATGTATGAGTTCGGCGAGCGGATGCATCGCGCCAGCCTGCGCCGCCGCCACCCTGATGCCAGCGAGAGCGAGATTGCGGCAATGCTGCGCGCGTGGAGGCAGTCCAGGCCTGGTGCGCCGTCCGGGGATGCGGACGGCGTGGCGTCCCGCCGGTTCACCTGAACCTTCTTGAGGCCGCCCTGCGCCGGGTGGCAGCCGACCTGGGCCGCCATGGCCGGGCCTGGGCGCTGGTCGGGGGATGCGCGGTGTCAGCGCGGGCCGAGCCCCGCTTTACGCGTGACAGTGACATGGCTGTGGCGGTTGGCGGGGACGCCGAGAGTGAGGCGTTGGTGCGGTCGCTGCTGTCAGACAGGTACACCCCGCTCGCTCCGGTCGAGCAGGACGAGACGGGGCGCCTGGCGACCATGCGGCTTGCCTGCCCGAGTGACGGCGACGACGGGGTTGTCGTAGATCTGCTGTTCGCGAGTTCTGGGATCGAGCCGGAGATAGTCGCAGCGGCAGAGACCGTTGAGATCGTGCCCGGGCTCAGCATGCCAATTGCTACCACGGGCCACCTCATCGCGCTGAAGTTGCTCGACCGTGACGATCAGACCCGGCCGCAAGACCGTGCGGACGTTCGTGCGTTGCAATCTGCTGCAACAGCGGCAGATCTGGCTGTCGCGCGGGAGGCAGTCGGCCTGATCACCGAACGCGGATTCAATCGCGGGCACGACCTGTCCGCCGCCTTGGATGCGCTCTCGGCAATATGACCAGATGCTGGCCCGGACATGAGAAATGCCATTCGCGGGCGTGGGAGCCAAACTGGGAGCCAACGGCGACAGCCTTGCAGCCACACCCGGCCACGACCAGCCAGAATCCCTGCTGGTCAAGTCCATGTCGAGCCTTGCCCAGCCCTGCTGGACGACGGTTGTCCGCCGCCGCCTTGCACGCGAGGCTGCTGACGGCGTCCAGGCGGGCGGTCTCATCGACGTGGGTGTAGATCTGCTGAGCGGTCGAGACGTGCTCGTGGCCGAGCATGACCTAGGCGTCCCGGGCTGGGACGCCGAGCAGCTTGAGCAGGGTCGGGGCCTCTGCATCGGCCCGCAGTGGGTGCACAGCGCCGCGAAGCGTCGGCGCTAGGTTCAGTTGGACGTCACGCTATCGGTTCCGGCTGGTGCCGGGGTGGGACAGGTATGCTGGGCTGCGTGGCAGTCTTCGACCGGATCACGATCGAGCCCGGCAAGATGGGCGGCCAGCCGTGCATTCGCGGGCATCGGTTCACAGTGGAGCACCTGCTGAGCCTTGTTGGCGAGGGCTGGACGCTGGAACAGATCCAGGAAGAGTTCCCTTTCATCGAGGCCGGTGACATCCAGCAGGCAGTGGCCTACGCGTCGTTCTCGGTGCGCGAGTTTCACCTCCCAATCTCCCGGTCGGCATGAGGCTCTTGCTGGATGAGAACGTCTCCTACCGGGTTGCCGGCTATCTGAAGGCATCTGGGCATGAGTGCGCGCACGTCAACGACCTCGGCCTGACTTCTACCGACGACGCTCTGATCCTTAAGCGCGCACGCGACGAAGACTTGGTGCTGGTTACGGCCGATCAGGATTTCGTGCAGATGTTGTTCGCCAGCGGCGACACCAGGCCGTCAGTGGTGCTGATCCGTGAGGTTCAGTCGCTGCGATCGGCGGAGTTGGCCGCGTTGCTGACCGATGCTCTCTCGTCCGGGCTGGCCGAGTTCCTGCCTGACGGCGTGATCGCCAGCCTGAACCCGGACAAGGTACGAGTCAGGCCGCTGCCAATCCGCCCATCCTAACCAGCGCGATCATTGCAGCGCGCAGGCGCAAGAACTCGGCACGGAAGAGGGACGCGATGACTTCGCCAGCGCCAACATCCAGCAGAAGGTCGATAGTCCGGCAGAAGGTTCGCGAGCGAGTTGTCCCGGCCGCAGCAGCGTCGCCGTCTCACGTTTGAGCTCCGCGGCAAGATGGCCGTCCTGTAGCGCGATCTGGCGCCGGAGTTCGGAGCGGCGCTAAGGCTCGCGGGCCGATCGTCAGATGGTGCAGGTGCCCCGGGCAAACGTGGCGAGGATGCGCTGGTGGGTCTGCCGCGGCAGAGTGCGGTTGCCGGGTTCCCCGAACGGAGTGCCTGGCCTGGCCGGAGCCTCCTGCAGAAGCTGGTCAAGTCCGGGGCGGGAGACGATGAGCAGTCCGTGGGTGGCCCGGGTGCATGTGACGGCCAGCCGGCCGAACGAGGAGTTGAACTCGTCGAGTTCCGACGCGCCGGAGAGCGGGTGGACCGCGACCGTGATGCCGTTCGTCTGCCCCTGCCACGAGTCGACGGTGGAGGCGAGCAGGTCCGCTTGGGTCAGGCCGTGCCGTTTGCGCAGGCGTTCGACGGCGTCGGCGGCGTCGTCGACGGTGGCGTTGCGGGTGGCGAGCACGGCGACAAGCGGGTCGCTCAGGTCGCCCCCTGGCGCGGTGGTGGTCGTCTTGCCGCTGGGTGTGCCGTCGCCGTTGTAGTCGGCGGTGGCGAGCGAGAATCCGGCGGCGAACAGTTCGTCGAGGAGGTGCTCGACGAACTGGACGAGGGGGAAGTCGACGTCGGGAGCTTCGGCGGGCGGCAGGCCGCCGACTTCCAGGAGCGTCGGTGCGCCGGAGGCGACGGACTCCCACACGTCCTTCGCGATGCCGGTCAGCGTGCCGAGCTTGATGGACCGGTCGCCGGGAGCGGCCACGCAGTTGAGGGAGCGCCACTCGGGGTAGAAGGCGCGCCACAGCCCGAGGTGCTCGCCCGTCGGGCGCCACACGGCGGGTAGCTCGGTAGCCCACGCGGCCGCGTCGTCGGAGTGGTTGTGGGGCCAGGCGCGGTACGGGTTGTACCCGGAGTCGCCGCGCCACGGGTTCTCGCCGAGCTCGATCGGCGGTAGCTGCCCGACGTCGCCGACGCCAACGCGGATCGGGGCGACGTAGTTCACCTTGTCGAACAGGTGGCTGGCGAGTTGCCACGCCTCGTCGACGAACAGGACGTCGAAGCGGTAGTCGCCGTGAAGCGACGGTGTGAAGTGGTCCCGGACGATCTTGCGGGGGCCGATCCCGCCGAACATGTGCGAGGTGGCGATCACAACCGGGGCGTCGGCCGGGACGGCATTGCCGGAGTCGACGACGGTTGCGGCCGCCTTCACCGAGTCGGGGACGGCGGGGAACCGGGCCCTGGACGACCACAGGTACACCTTGTCCTTGCCGATAGCGGTGCCGAGCGACTCAGCGAGCGGCCAGAGCTGCCGGTTCTGAAACGCGGTGACGGCGACACGCAGGCACTGCGGCTGCACGATAGCGTCCTGAACGAGCTGCCTGAGAACATACGACTTGCCGGCCCCGGCGGCCGCCTTGAGCAGGATCGTCGTGATGTCGGATGAGCCGTTGAGCGCGTCGAGCAGCTGGCCCTTGGCGAACTTGGCGGCAGCCTCGTTCTCGGCGGCGGCGCGCGAGTGGTGGTACGCCCCCGTCGCGACCGAGGCGGGCGGAGTGAAGACGACGGTCACGCGCTACTCCACGTCGTCCATCGAGAGGTCTTCTGGCGGGGCGACGGCCGGCGTGGCCGCGGGGTCGGGCAGTTCGTCGCCGACGGCGGCGACGTCGAAGGCGTCCGAGTCGACGATCGGCGGCCACGTTTGCGGGTTGAGCCGGCCGGCGGCCCGGCGGGCAGCGAGTTCGTCGGACCACTCGGCTTCGGAGGCTTCGTGCGGCTTGCAGCAGTACTGGTGGCTCGCCGGATCGTCGCCGTACGACTCGGGCGTGCAGTCGGGCCGCGGGGCGGAACGCTGGTCGATGCTCGGCCGCGGGACGTTGAGGAACGCGTCGCCGGTGTTCGCGGAGAACCACGCGAAGTCGGCGACGATGAGTTCATCCCCGGCGGCTACGCCCGGGTCGTTGTGCGGGTGCCACTCGAACTGGCGCGGGTCAGCGGAGATCTGCGCCAGCGGGCCGATCGCCATGTCCGAGATCTTGAAGGAGCCCTTCTGGATCGTCACGGTGACGGCGGGCTGTTCGACGCATGGCTCGCCGTTGACGTGCAGTGCGACGACGCGGGATCCGTCCCGGATGCGCCGGGAACCGATTTCGAGGACGTACGGGGCGGTGCCGACGACGCGGGCGGTGGCGACGTGCCGGTTGCCGGCGTCGACGGCGGCGTCGTGAGCCGCGAGCGGGCTGGTGAGGGTCGTGAGATGGTCGACGAAGCGCTTGTCCGCCTCCAGGAGCGGGACGTTGTCGTTGCGCCAGAAGCGGGACGTGCGGGAGAACCGCACAAGGTCGAACGCGTGCAGGCCGAGGCGGCGTCGCCACACGGCCTGCGAATCGCCCTCGACCAGCCGGACGGCGGCCCGCAGCCTTGACGCCGCGAACTCGGAATCGAGCGCGGCGACGCACTTATCGAACACGTCCGTCTTGTACGCCAGTTCCTCGCGCACGAGCGAGTCGTAAACGGCGGGTCTGGCCGGGCGGGGCAGGCCGGGCCTATCGCCAGTGAACGCCTCGTGGATCGCGTTAGACCGGGGGGTGGTCAGCTGGGCGCCGACGGTATGCGGCGACTTCTCGATCAGGGCGCCGTGGGCGCGGAAGCGGATCGCCTCGCCACCGGAGATCGCCCACGGGTACAGGTAGTCGGCACGCAGCGAGTTCACGGCCGGCCCGCCGGCGGTGACGAGGGCAGCCAGCGTGGCGCGCAGGTCGGCGATCGGGATGCGGGACCTCATCGTCCGGGCGCGGTCCTGTTCGAGCAGGAACGACACGGCTGTCCGGTCCCTCTCGGGCAGCGGCGGCGGGATGACGGCGGTCTCGCCGTCGAAAGTGAGCGCCGGACGGTCCTGGTCCTTGTCACGCTGCCAGCGCAGCCGGGACAGCTCGGAACCGGCGATCGAGTCCGCGATACCGACGAGCAGATCGGCGGTGCCGGAGTCGGGCACGACGACATGGACCGGCTCGGGGCTGGTCGGATCAGCTTCCACGGCGTCGGATACGGCGCCGGAGATCTGCCTGCCGACCAGTTTCATGATCTGGCGGCGAGTGGCGTCGGAGTCGGGGTTGCCGAAGACTGTCACGTCCCACGCCCCGGTGCCCTCAGCGGTGACGCGCTGGATGGCGATCCCGTACACGCCGAGCGTCGCACCGTCTGACTTCGCCAGGACGACGTTGACGGTTCCGGGCTGACCGATCGGGTCGAGGCGGCGCTGCCGCGACTTCACGCCGACGCCGGACAGCGTGGCCTCGATCATGGACCGGACGGAGGACGGAACGGGACCGAGCGGGGTGGTCTTGTCGATCAGGCCGATCGCGTGCTGGCGCATCTCCGGCTGCACGCCAAGTTCGACGAGCAGGTCGGCGGGGTCCTTCGA
>JAJYTJ010000017.1 GCA_021793115.1 Actinomycetes bacterium
TTCACCATGGTGCGGCGCATCGGCCAGGCCAAGGCCGGCCTGGCCGCCGACTACGCCGCGCAGCTGGCCCGCAGCGTCGGCAAGGTGGTGTTCTTCGCCCGCCACATCGACGTGCTGGACGCCGCCGAGCAGAGCTTCGCCGAGCGCGGCCTGAAGTACGCCTCGATCCGCGGCGAGCAGACGACGAGGGTGCGCGACCGCAACGTCGCCGCGTTCATGACCGACCCCGACGTCTCCATCGCCGTGTGCTCGCTCATGGCGGCCGGCGTGGGGCTCAACCTCCAGGTGGCGTCCAACCTGGTGCTGGCCGAGCTCTCGTGGACCGACGCGGAGCAGACCCAGGCCATCGACCGCATCCACCGCATCGGCCAGGGCGACCCCGTCACGGCCTGGCGCATCATCGCCGCGCAGACCATCGACGCCAAGATCGCCGAGCTCATCGACAGCAAGTCGGCGCTCGCCGCGCGGGCGCTGGACGGCGCGGCGGTGGACGACGAGGGCGGCACCGCGGCCGACGTGCAGCTCGAGGCGCTCGTCGCCCTGCTGACCGACGAGCTCGAGGCGCAGGGCGTGGTCTGAGCCGGCCGGTGGCCCTCACGCCTCCGGCAGGTGCGTCCCGGTGAGCTCCTCGGCGACGGCCCACAGCCGGGCCGCGGTGGCCAGTGACCGCGCCGAGCGCGGGAACCGCGCCACGGTCGTCGGACCGACGAGGCCCAGGCGGCGGCTCGGGCCGTAGTAGGTGCCCTGGCGGGCCTCCGGTGACGTGGCCGCGACGAGGAGCGGCTCGGCGCCGGACTCCACGCCCTGCACCGGCAGCAGCGCACGCCACGGTGCCGGCGGGCGGCCGGCCGTGCCGGCGGGCGGCGTCGGCGGGTGCGACAGCGTCCAGCCGGGGTGGGCCGCCGCGCTGAGGAGGGGCCAGCCGCGCTCGTCGGCCACCGCCGCGAGGTGGCGGGCCATGAGGAGGTCCGCGAGCTTGGACCGCGCGTAGCCGCCGTTGGGGGAGTAGGAGCGGCGCCACTGCAGGTCGTCGAACCGGATGCGGCCCCACGTCGCGGCGGAGCTGCCCATGGTCGCCACGCGCGGCGCGGGGGAGCGCAGCAGCAGCGGCAGCAGCAGGTTCGTCAGGGCGAACGGGCCGAGGAAGTTCGAGCCGAGCTGGAGCTCGAAGCCGTCCGTCGTCTCCTCGCGCCGCCGGGGCGCGTGCACCACACCCGCGTTGTGGACCAGCACGTGCAGCGGGCGACCGTCGGCCAGGAGGGCGTCGGCGAAGGCGCGGACCGTGGCGAGATCGGCCAGGTCGAGGTGGCGCACCTCGACGTCCGCCGTGGGCGCCTCCCGGAGGATCTCGGCCCGCGCCGCCTCGCCCTTCTCCACGCTGCGCACGGCCATGACCACCTCGGCGCCGGCCAGCGCCAGGCGGCGGGCCACCTCCTTGCCGATGCCCGTGTTGGAGCCGGTGACGACGAGGCGGCGACCGGCCTGGGACGGGACGTCGTAGGTGATGAGCACGGGCGCTCCTGGCGGCGGCGGGGTGGGTCTCGTCCCGGACGGTACGTCACCGGCCCGTGATCGGCGCGCTCCTCGGGCGCCGCGCCGGTCCGACCCGGCTCGCTGATCAGGCGCCGCGCCGGTCCGACCCGGCTCGCTGATCAGGAGCCGGGCCGCGCCCCGGCCGCCGCCGGGCGGCCGGACCGCTCCAGCGCCGCGATGAGGGTCTTCGCGTCGTACCGCCCCTCCACGCGCCGGCCGCCGACGAAGAACGTGGGCGTGGACCGCACGCCGCTGGCCTCCGCGGACGCCATGTCGTCGCGCACGCGCGCGGCGAGCTCGGGGTCCTCGAGGTCGTCGCCGAACCGCTCGAGGTCCAGGCCGAGCGCCTCCGCGGCGGCCACCAGGTCCTCGAGCTCGAGGTGGTCCTGGTGGGCGAAGAGCGCGTCGTGCATCTCCCAGAAGCGGCCCTGGCGGCCCGCGGCCTCGGCGGCGACCGCGGCCAGCTCGGCGTGCGGGTGCCGCGACAGCGGCAGGTGGCGCACGGTGTAGCGCAGCCGGGACCCGAGGCGGTCGCGCACCTCCGTCACGGTGCCCCTGGCCCGGGCGCTGAACGGGCACTCGAAGTCGAGGTACTCGACGAGCGTGAGCGGGGCGTCCGGGTCGCCCAGCACGTGGTCGCGCGCGGGGTCCACGGGGACGGCCAGCGTGGTGGGCAGGGCGGCGTTGCGCTGCCCGAGGAACCGGGCGGAGAACCAGAAGACGATCCAGCCGAGGCCGCTGGCCAGCACCAGCGACAGCAGCACGCCCACCACGGCGTCGCGCTGCAGCACGGGATCGACGAAGGCCAGGTCGGCGATGAGGAGCGACACGGTGAAGCCGATGCCGGACAGCGCGGCGCCGCCCACCACGTGCCCCATGCCCACGCCCTGCGGCAGCCGCCCCCAGCCGAAGCGCTCGGTGAGCCAGGCCCCGGCGCTGATGCCGACGAGCTTGCCGAGCACCAGGCCGGCAACCACGCCCCACGTGACGGGCGAGGTCAGCGCGTCGCGCAGCACGCCGCCGCGCAGGTCAACGCCGGCGTTGGCGAACGCGAACACGGGCGCCACGACGAAGCTCGTCGGGACGTGGAGCGCGGCCTGCAGTCGTTCGTTGACGCTGACCACCTGGCCCGCCAGCCGCCGTGTGGTGCGCTGCAGGGTCGGCAGCGGCGACTGCCCGAACGCCCGGAACTGCACCGCGGCCGCCTCGAGCTGCTGGCGCGTCGGCTCGGTGGCCGGCACCAGGAGGCCCGCGAGCATGCCGGCGATGGAGGCGTGCAGCCCCGACTCGAGCGTGGCCGCCCACGCGACTACCGCCAGGGTGGCGTAGGGGCCCGCGCGCCGCACGCGGGAGCGGCTCAGCACCGCGATGCCGGCCAGGGCGACGGCGGCCACGAGCATCGGGCCCAGGGCCACGTGCTCGGTGTAGGCGACGCCGATGACGCTCACGGCCGCGATGTCGTCGATCACCGTGAGCGTGAGCAAGAAGATGCGCAGCTGCGTGGAGACCGCGGGCCCGACGAGCGCGAGGATGCCCAGCAGGAACGCGGTGTCGGTGCCGATGACGATGCCCCAGCCGTGGGCCACCTCGCCGGTGCGCGCCACCGTCAGGTAGAGGGCCGCGGGGACGGCCATGCCGCCGATGCCGGCGACCAGGGGCACGACGAGCCGGCGCCGGTCGGTGAGCTCGCCGACCGCGAACTCGCGCCGCACCTCCAGGCCGATGACGAAGAAGAAGACGGCCATGAGCCCGTCGTTGACCCAGTGGTGCAGGTCCATGCTCACGCCGGCCGTGTCGAGCACCACCGAGAACGTGCGGTGCCACAGCGCCTCGTAGGAGCCGGCCCACGGCGAGTTGGCCCACGCCAGCCCGAGCGCCGCCGCGAGCAGCAGGAGCCCGGCACTGCCGGACTCGGTGCGCACGAAGTCGCGCAGCGAGGCCGCGAGCGAGCCGCTGACGTCGTCGCCGCGGCGGCCCCTGGTCTGCTGCATGGGTGCAGTCTAGCTCAATGTCCCGGCGCGCGTGTAGATTGAATCACCGTGGGCAGGGAGGTTACGCTGCCGACGTCTGCGCCGCCGAGGGGGCGCCGGGCGAGGAGGGTGAGGGGATGTCGTCGCGCGTCGCGACCGTCGAGGAGCAGGGCCGCGGGACCGGCGCGGCGGGTGGTGCCGCCGCCCCCACGGCGCTCGTCCCGCCCACCGCCGAGCACCTCGACGCCGCCGGCCGCTACCCGCGGGACCTCGCGCGGGCGCTGGCGCACGAGCTCGACGGGCTCGTCGCACCGCTGCGCCCGGTCCGGGGTCACGCGACGGCCGAGGTGCCGCCAGGGCACGTGCGCCTCGAGGCCGCCGTCCGCGGACCGGGGGGCACCCGCACGCACGAGCTGGGGTGGCTGCCCCCGCGCCCGGCGGCGGCGGCCGCCGCACGGCTCGTCGGCCACCTGCCGGGCGGCCGGGTCGAGGACGTGCGGGCCGACGACGGCACACCCGAGGCCACGGTGGTGGTGTGGGGCGCCGCCGAACCGGGCTGGACGCCCACGTCCGTGGCGGTGCTCTACGACGTGCACCGCGTGTGGCGCGAGCGGGACCAGGTGTGGACCGCCACCGAGGTGGCGCGGCGGCTGGGCATCGCCCGCGACACGTGGGGCGCCTACGTGCGCCGCCACGACGCGGGGGCGCCGCCGCCGCTGGGCACCATCGTCGAGGCCGGCACCGACGGCGTGCGCCGGCGCCAGGACGTGTGGGCCGCGTCCGCGGTGACCGCGTGGCACGCGGCGCGGCCCGGGCACGGCGGCCACCCGCGCGGCGCGACGAGCTGACGGACCGGCGCGCGACGAGCTGACGGACCGGCGCGCGACGAGCTGACGCGCTGCACGCACACCGAGCTGACCGGGTCGCGTTCGACGAGCCGACCGACCGGCCCGTGCGACGGGTCGGGTCAGCCGACCGCGGTGCCGAACGCCTTGCCGACCGCCCACGTGAAGGCCATGGTGGCCGCGCCCATGCCGACGTTGCGCAGCACGGCGCGCCCGGCGGGGGCGCCCCCGAGCCGCGCCGAGACGAACCCCGTCACGGTGAGCCCGACGAGCACGGCGGCGACGGTCAGCCAGATCCGCCAGCCGCCCGCCGGCACGAGGATCACCAGCAGCGGGATGAGCGCGCCGACCGTGAACGAGAGGAACGACGCGCCGGCCGCGGCCCACGGGCTCGTCAGGTCGTCGGGGTCGATGCCGAGCTCCGCCTCTGCGTGCGCGCGCAGCGCGTCGTGCGCCGTGAGCTGCGCGGCCACCTGGGTGGCCAGCTCGGGCGTCAGCCCCTTCTCCTGGTAGAGGCCGGCGAGCTCGGCGAGCTCGTCGTCGGGCATGGTCTCGAGCTCCCAGCGCTCCTTGGCGAGCACCGCCCGCTCGGTGTCGCGCTGCGTGCTCACCGACACGTACTCGCCGCCGGCCATCGACATGGCGCCCGCCACCAGGCCCGCGACCCCGGCCGTGGCGATCGCCGTGAGGTTCGACGTGGCGCCGGCGACGCCGATGACGATGCCGGCCACCGAGACGATCCCGTCGTTGGCCCCGAGCACCCCTGCCCGCAGCCAGTTGAGCCGGGCGCCGAGCCCGGCGCCGTGCGGCTCCGCCTCGTGCCCGGCGGGCTCCGTGCTCATGGGACCTCCCCCTTCGTCGCCTGCGACCACGCTAGGGCTGCCGGGTCGCGACGGCTCGTCGTCCTGGAGGGCTTGGTCAACGCCGTGCTCCACCGCTCCTACAGCATGGCGGGTGACCACGTGCGGGTGGAGGTCTTCCCCAACCGGCTGGAGATCTCCAGCCCCGGTCGATTCCCTGGTCTCGTCGACCCCGCCAAGCCGCTCGACATCAGTCGGTACGCGCGCAATCCGCGGCTCGCGCGCGTGTGCTCCGACCTCGGCATCGCCCAGGAGCTCGGCGAAGGCATCCGCAGGATCTTCAGCGAGATGCGCGCGCGGGGGCTCAGCGACCCGCTGTACACGCAGACCGCAGCATCCGTGCGGCTGACGCTGTTCTTCTCCGATGCGCTCCCGGTGGAGATTCGCCGGTCCCTTCCGGCAGGCGCGCTGAGCATTCTCGACGTGCTGCGCCGCGCCGATCGCCCGCTCGGTACGGGCCAGGTCGCCGACCTCGCCGGCGTGACGCGGCCCACTGCGTCACGGCACCTTCAGCGGCTGCAGGACGCCGGCCTGGTGCTGTGGGAGGGCACGTCGCCGAAAGACCCGCGGGCGGCATGGCGCCTGCCGTGACGACCCTGACTGCAAAGCTCACTGGAACATGGGTGTTGCAGTAGATGTGCCAGCAGCAGTCGCTGTCCGAACAGGCGCCGCCGCGGGCGCGTGAGGGCTCGCCCGTGGGGCGGGCCAGGATGGACGCATGACCTCTCTGCAGCCCATCCGCACCGCCCGCTCGTCCGTCGCGATCGTCGACGCCTACGTGGTTCCCGTGAGCGGTGCGCCGGCGGAGCACGGCACCGTGCTCGTCGAGGACGGCGTCATCACCGCGGTGGGGCGCGACGTCGCCGTGCCGGACGGGGTCCGCACGCTCGACGCCGGCGGCCGCTGGGTGCTGCCGGGCTTCGTCGAGGCGCACGGGCACCTGGGCGTGCACGAGGAGGGCGAGGGCTGGGCCGGCGAGGACGTCAACGAGATGACCGACCCCAACGGCGCGGGGCTGCGCGCGATCGACGCGGTCAACATCGAGGACGAGGGGTTCCGCGACGCGCTCGCGGGCGGCGTGACCTCCGTGGTGGTCAAGCCCGGCAGCGGCAACCCCATCGGCGGGCAGACCGTCGCCATCAAGACGTGGGGCGGCCGCACCGTCGACGAGCAGGTGATCAGCGACGCCGTCTCGGTCAAGGCCGCGCTCGGCGAGAACCCCAAGCGCGTCTACGGCGACAAGAAGGCGCTGCCGTCGACGAGGCTCGGCGTGGCCTACGTGGTGCGCAAGGCCTTCGTCGACGCGCAGAGCTACGCCGCTCGTCGGGCCGCGGCCGAGGCCAAGGGTGAGCCCTTCGACCGCGACCTGGCCAAGGAGACGCTCGTGCGCGTGCTCGACGGCGAGCTCGTGTGGGACCAGCACACGCACCGGGCCGACGACATCGCCACCGCGATCCGGCTGTCCGAGGAGTTCGGGTACCGGCTCGTGGTCAACCACGGCACCGAGGGCGCGCTCATCGCCGACGTGCTGGCGGAGAAGGACGTCCCGGTGATCTTCGGGCCGCTGTTCACCTCGCGGTCGAAGGTGGAGCTGCGCCACCGGGCCATCGCCAACCTGGGCCGCCTGGCGGCGGCGGGCGTGCGCGTGGCCATCACCACCGACCACCCCGTGGTGCCCATCAACTTCCTGGTGCACCAGGCGTCGTTCGCGGTCAAGGAGGGGCTGGACCGCGACGTCGCGCTGCGGGCGCTGACGGTGAACCCGGCGTCGTTCCTGGGCCTGGAGGGGCGCATCGGCGCGCTGGCGCCGGGGCTGGACGGCGACGTCGTCGTGTGGAGCGGCGACCCGCTGGACGTGACGTCGCGCGCGGAGCACGTGTTCGTCACCGGCACCGAGGTCTACACGTGGGACGCCGCGGCGCGGACCGGTCGCGTCGTCGAGCGCGGCGAGCGCTTCCGCGCCTGACGCGCGCGGCCTCGGGCGCTTCCGCCCGACGAACCGGCGGTCGCGGACCCGCGGGCGCGCGCCGCAGAGGCAGGTCCCCAGCCGCGACCACGCGTGGCGGTCGCGGCTGGGGCGGTGGCCGTCGCCCAGGCCCCTCCGCGCCGGGCGACGGCCGTGTGTGGGCCGCGCCTCAGGCGCCGGGGAGCACGGCCTGGATGGTGATGAGGTTGACGCCGGTGCTGCGGCAGGCCGTCATCCCGCTGGTCGCGACGAAGAGCGCGTGCGTGGAGTCCGGCGGGTAGACGCGCAGGCCGTCGGCCGGCGCCGGCTGGCACGTGGCCTGCGGGTAGTTGAGTGCCTGCGCGATCCGCAGCGGCGCGTGGGCGGCTGCGCCGGGGTCGAGCGTCACGCTGCCGTGCGGGCTGCTCCGGTCGAACTGGCCTGCGGCGCCGAGCTGGGTGCCGTTGCCGTCGCCGACGAACGAGACGCCGGGCCAGCCCTGCAGCGTGCACCGCTGGCTGCCGGTGTTCGTCAGCACCAGGTACGGCAGCGTGCTGCCCGCCGCGCCGCCGCCGCCCGGCGTGAGCGACGCGGCGAGCATGTTCGCCGTGCAGCGCGTGGAGCGCAGGGGCGGGGGCGTGGTCGCGGCGCCGGCCGGGGTGGTCGCCGGCGTGCTGACAGGCGTGGTGGCCGGGGGCGTGGCGGGGGTGGTGGGCGCGGGAGTCGTCGGTGCCGAGGTCGCTGCGGGCGTCGTGGGGCCGGTCGCGTTGGCCCCACCGGTGGTGGTCCCGGTACCGGCGCCGCACGCGGTGAGGCCCAGGCAGGCGGTGACCGCGAGCACCGCGGTCGCGAGGAGTCGTCGTGACGTGGTCATGTCCCCAGCATGCGCCGGCGGGCATGAGGGGGCCGATGCTACGGCCGCCCGTCGGCGGGCCGCCGGACGGCTCGGAGCGGAGGCGCCTCCGTTATCGGCCTAGGCTGGGCCCATGGTCGCCTACCGTCACCTGGGCCGCTCCGGCCTCAACGTCACCGAGATCACCTACGGCAACTGGCTCACGCACGGCTCGCAGGTGGAGAACGACACCGCGCTGGCCTGCGTGCGCGCCGCGCTCGACGCGGGCATCACGAGCTTTGACACCGCCGACGCCTACGCGAACACGGCGGCCGAGACGGTCCTCGGTGAGGCGCTCGCCGGCGAGCGCCGCGACAGCCTGGAGATCTTCACCAAGGTCTTCTGGCCCACCGGGCCGAAGGGCGCCAACGACAAGGGCCTGAGCCGCAAGCACGTGCTGCGCTCCATCGACGGCTCGCTCACGCGCCTGCGGACGGACTACGTCGACCTGTTCCAGGCCCACCGGTACGACCACGTGACGCCGCTCGAGGAGACGATGCAGGCGTTCGCCGACGTGGTGCGCGCCGGCAAGGCGCTGTACATCGGCGTCTCCGAGTGGACGGCCGAGCAGATCCGCGCGGGCGTCGAGCTCGCCCGCGAGCTGCACGTGCCGCTCGTCTCCAACCAGCCGCAGTACTCCATGCTGTGGCGGGTCATCGAGGGCGAGGTGGTGCCCACGAGCGAGGAGCTCGGCCTGTCCCAGGTGGTGTGGTCGCCCGTCGCGCAGGGCGTGCTCACCGGCAAGTACCTGCCCGGCGCGCCGGCCCCGGCGGGCTCGCGCGGCACCGACGAGAAGGGCGGTGCCCAGATGGTGCGCCGCTTCACCGAGAACCAGGACGTGCTCACCCGCGTGCAGGGGCTGCGTCCGGTGGCCGACGAGCTGGGCCTGACGCTGGCCCAGCTGGCCGTCGCGTGGGTGCTGCAGAACCCCAACGTCGCGGCCGCGATCATCGGCGCTTCGCGCCCCGAGCAGGTCGCGGAGAACGTCAAGGCGTCCGGCGTCGTCATCCCGGTCGAGCTCATGGCCCGGATCGACGACGTGCTCGGCGACGTCGTGGTGCGCGACCCGGCCCTCACCGCCCAGAGCTCGCCTGCCTCGATCTGACGTGCCCGCCTCGATCTGACCGGCCCGCTTCGATCTGACCGGCCCGCTTTGATCTGACCCCGCTTCGATCTGACCAGCCCGATTCCAGCTGACGGGCCCGCCGCCATCTGACGCCCACGGGAGGGGCGGTGCCGCCCGACGAGGTGGTGCCGCCCCTGTCCGGCATCCGGTGCGCTGAACTGAATCGGTGCCCGCCGCCGTTCTACCGGGGAGACCCGAAGGAGCGGCGGGGATGGACGTCGACGACCACGCGGTGCTGCGTGAGCTGCACGACCGGCACGCCGCCGCCGTGTGGCGCTTCGTGGTGCACCTCACCGGGACCAGCGCCGGCGCCGACGACGTGGTGCAGGAGACCTTGCTGCGCGCGTGGCGCAGCCCGGGCGTCATGGCGCAAGACCCCGCCACCGCGCGGTCCTGGATGTTCACGGTCGCCCGCCACCTCGTCATCGACGAAGCGCGCAGCGCCCACCGCCGGCACGAGACGGGCGTCGACGAGCCGCCGGACCGCCCGGTCGCCGATCGTACGGAGGAGCTCTTCGACGCCCTCCTCGTCGCCGAGGCCCTCTCAGCCCTCAGCGAGGAGCACCGGACGGTCATCACCCGCGCGTACTACGGCGGCCTGAGCACGGCGGAGCTGTCCGGCGAGCTCGGCATCCCGCCGGGCACCGTGAAGTCGAGGCTGCATTACGGGCTGCGGGCGCTGCGCCTCGCGCTGCAGGAGAGGGGCGTGGTCCGATGACGCGCGCGCGCGACGAGGCCCGGGAGCGCGAGCACGAGGCCTTCGCCGACTGGGACGCGGCCTACGTGCTGGGGGCCCTGCCTCCGGTGGAGCGGCGCGCGTACGAGGACCACGTGGCAGGCTGCGCGCGCTGCCGCGCGGCGCTCGTGGAGCTGGCCCCCCTGCCGGGCCTCCTCGCCCGCGCACCGCACCCGACGGCGCCCGACGAGCCGAGCCGGCCGCCCCGCGTGGCCGTCGAGCCGAGCGTCCCGCCCCGCGTGGCCGTCGAGCCGAGCGTCCCGCCCCGCGTGGCCGTCGAGCCCAGCCTCCTGCCACGTGTGGCCGACGCGTCACGTGGCCCGTCGCGCGGCGCGTCCTCCTCGGGCCCCACCCCGCGCGGCCCCTCAACGGAGGAACCTCACGACGCATCGGACGGTCGTCGGGGCGCGCGGCGGCGCGAGCGGCGGCATCGCCGGCCGCGGCGCGGCCTGCTCGCGGGCCTCGTCGCGCTCGTCGTGGTCGGGCTCGCCGTCGCCGTGCCGGTGGTGATGTCCCGGATGACCACTCCCTCCGCCGCGCCGGGGCGCACGGTGACGCTCGCCCGTCAGACGGACACGACCCTCGCGGCCAGCGTCACGCTCACGCCCGTGGCGTGGGGCACCCGGCTGTCGATGGTGTGCGACTACCCGCCCGCGCCCGCCGCGTCGCCCGGGCCGGCCGGCTCGGCACCGTCGTCGGGGTCGTCGGGGTCGTCCGGATCCGCGCTGCGGCCCTGGCCCACCGGATCCTCGGTGTCGTCGGGACCTTCCGGATCGTCGTGGCCGGTGTCGTCGGCACCGACGACGGCCGCGACGTACCCGGCGCCGTCGGGCGCGACCGCTGCCGAGTACGCGCTCGTCGTCACCGACGCCGACGGGCGGACGAGCCAGGTGTCCACATGGTCAGCCCGGCCCGGCGCCACGGTCCGTCTCGACGCCGCGACCGCGGTGCCGATCGGGCGCATCGCCGCGGTGGAGATCCGCTCCGACGCGGGGGACACCCTGCTGGCGGCGAACCTCACGAGCGGGTGAACCGGACGCGCCCGCCTCTCGTGTACCTCGGTCGGGGGATCTCGAGAGGAGTGGCCATGAGATCGGTGATCGCCGGGCGCCGTGCGGGCGTCCTGGGCCTCGCGGTGGGTGCGTTGGTGACGCTCGCGGCGTGCGGGTCGGGAGGTTCGGGAGGTTCGGGAGGTCCGGGAGGCGGAGCCTATGGCGGCGCGGCGTCGACCTCGCCCGCGACGCAGGCCCCCGCAACGCCGGCTCCCACGACGCCGGCTCCCACGACGCCGGCGCCCGCGGCGGCCGGAGGCGGCGGGTACAAGGCCCCTCCGGGGGCGGCCCGCACGTCGGGCACGGGCTCCGGGACGTCGTCGGGCGCCGTCCTGTCCACCCGCGCCACGTCGCTCGGCACCGTCGTCGTCGACGCCCGTGGGATGACCGTCTACGAGTTCGGCAAGGACACGATGGGCGCGACGACGTCCGCGTGCACCGGTGGTTGCGCCACGTTGTGGCCCGAGGTGCACGCCGGTTCGGGCACGCCCCAGGTCAGCGGCGTGACAGGCGCCGTGGGCACCATCACCGGCACCGACGGGCAGGCCCAGGTGACGCTCGACGGCTGGCCCCTGTACACGTTCGTGCACGACACCGCGCCCGGCGACACCACCGGCCAGAACTACATGAACCTGTGGTGGGCGCTCACCCCGGCGGGCCAGCGCGTCGGCTGACGCCTCGCCGCTCGTCGTGCGCTTCGTCCCGGGATGCGCTGCGCTGCCCGCTCGGTCGGAGTGCGCGCTGCGCGGGGCCGGGGCCGGCCGGTCGTCGGTGCCGTCGGGCGCGTCCGGGGCCGCCCCATCGCTCGGTGCGTTCGGACCCGCCCCATCGGTCGGTGCGTTCGGACCCGCCCCATCGGTCGGTGCGTTCGGACCCGCCCCATCGGTCGGTGCGTTCGGACCCGCCCCATCGGTCGGCGCGTCCGATCTGCCCATCGGTCGGCCGCATTCGGACCGGCCGCATCGGTCCGCGTGGGCACGTGGCGGGTGACATTGACACTCTCTGCGTGCCTACGCGCCGAGGCAGAGGCCTCCGGATTCATTGGTGTCGAGGGGACCGTGCGCCCCGCGCTTCGACACCATCGGTTCGGGGCCGGACCATCGGTTCGGGGCCGGGGCAATGCGAGGATCCGCCGCGCCGTGCGAGATCCCCACGGACACGTGTCGGGGGCCGTGCGGCGCCGGGACCACGGTGCCTGCGGTGACGACGGTGCCTGCGGTGACGACGGTGCCTGCGGTGACGGCCGGGCCCCGGGCGCCCTCGCTCAGAGGCGGAAGGCCGGGGGGATCGAGCCGGCGGAGAGGCGCAGGGCCTCGACGAGGCTCGCCGCGTCGTAGGGGCCGACGAGGCGCCAGCCGTTGACGAAGAAGGCGGGTGTCGCCAGCAGGTCCATGATCTCGGCGTCGTCGGCGTCCTCCTGGACGCGCCGGGCCGCCTCGGCGCCCTCGAGGTCCGCGACGAACCGGTCCAGGTCGAGGTCGAGCCGCTCGGCGACGTCGAGGAGGTCCTCGCGCTCGAGGTGGTCCTGCTGCCGGAACAGGAGGGTGCCGTACTCGAGGAACCGCCCCTGCCGGGCGGCCGCCTCAGCCGCGAGGGCCGCCCCGATCGCGTGCGGGTGCACGTGCGGCTGCGGCAGGTGGCGCCACGCCCACACCACCTCGTCGCCCAGCATCTCCAGCACCTCGTCCACCGAGCCGGTGGCGCGCGAGCAGAACGGGCACTCGAAGTCCCCGTACTCGACGATGACGAGCGGGGCGTCGGGCCGCCCGCGGAAGTGGTCGCGCTCCGGGTCGAAGGGTCGCAGCAGCACCTTGCCCACGGGCTGGCGGGGCTTGAAGCGTTCGAGGGCCGCGAACATCCCCCAGCCGAGCAGCGCCGACAGCGCGGTGGCGACCAGCACGCCCAGCCGGGCCTGCGTGGCCGCCCGCTCGTCGGGCAGCGCGATGTCGATGATGAGCAGCGAGATGGTGAACCCGATCCCGGACAGGGCCGCGCCGCCGGCGACGCGCTCCAGCGTCAGCCCGGGGGCCAGCCGGCCGAACGGGCTGCGCGCCACGAGCGCGGTCGCACCCGTGATGCCCACGAGCTTGCCCACGACGAGGCCCGCGACGACACCCCAGAACAGCGGCGAGCGCCAGGCCGCGGCGAGCGAGGAGGCGTCCAGCCGCACGCCCGCGTTGGCGAGCGCGAACAGCGGCAGCACCACGTACGACACGGCCGGCGCGAACGACAGCTGGAGCCGCTCGTTGACGGAGATCGAGTCGCGCAGCCGCCGCTGCGCCGCCACGGCGTAGCGCGGGGTCGGCGACTGCCGGAAGGCCCGCGTCTGGGCGTACGCCGCCTCGACCTCGCGCCGCTGCGGCGCGAACACGGGGATGAGCAGCGCGACCGCGACACCGGCCAGGGTCGGGTGCACGCCCGCCTCGTGCAGGCCGAGCCACACGAGCACCGCCAGCACCGCGTACACCGGCCCGCGCCCCGTCGGTAGGTACCTCACCAGCGCGACGAGCAGCAGCGGGACGAGCGTGAGCGCGAGCGGCACGAGCCGCAGGTCGGACGTGTAGAAGACGGCGATCGCCGCCAGGGCCCCGATGTCGTCGACCACCGCCATGGCGAGGAGGAACAGCCGCAGCCGGGCCGAGTGCCGGGGCCCGACGAGCGCCAGGGCGCCGATGAGGAACGCGGTGTCGGTCGAGATGACCGCGCCCCACGCGTGGGCGTCCCCGGACCGGCCGGCGACGGCGAGGAACACGAGCGCCGGCACGACGAGGCCACCCACGGCGGCGCTCGCCGGCACGACGGCCCGCTCGCGCCGCGAGAGCTCGCCGATGGTGACCTCACGCTTGACCTCGAGGCCGACGACGAAGAAGAAGAACGCCATGAGGCCGTCGTTGACCAGCCCGTGCAGCGTGAGCGCGAGCTCGAAGGAGCCGACGCGCACGCCGATCGGCGTGGCCCACAGCGTGGCGTAGGCGCCGCGCGCCGGCGTGTTGACCCACACGAGGGCGGCGAGCGCGCCGGCGGCGAGCAGCGCGGCCGAGGCCCGGTCCTGCCCCATCGCCTCCAGGCGCGAGCGTAGGTGCGCGAGCCTCGTCGGCGGCGCGGGCGGGCGGCCGATCGTCACGTCGGTCATCCAGGCTCCGCTTCGTCCCAGGGTGGCGGTGCTGCCACCACGATCAAGGTCGGTGCCGGTGCACGCATTCCGGTGCCGGTGCACGCATTCCGGCGGCGGGGCTCGCGCGCCGTCGACGCGGGGTCGAGCCGGCGGCGATCGGGCCGCGTCAGGAGTGCCGGAGGGTCCGCTAAGAACGCGTCAAGATCCCGGCCCGCACACTCCGCGCAGCGGTGTCCTGATGCCGTGTCGGCCTACGTCTCGCTGCCCAAACGCCTGCTCGTGGGCAGGCCCCTCAGCTCGGACCGTATGGGGGAGCAGCTGCTGCCGAAGTGGCTCGCGCTGCCCGTGCTCTGCTCGGACGCCCTGTCCTCGAACGCGTACGCCCCCGAGGAGATCCTGCTCGTCCTGTCGATCGGCGGCCTGTCGCTGCTCCACATGGCGCCGTGGATCGCGCTCGTCGTCATCGTCCTGCTGCTGACGGTGGTCGCGTCCTATCGCCAGACGTGCCACGCCTACCCCGGCGGCGGCGGCGCCTACGCCGTGTCCCGCGCCAACCTGGGCCAGGGGGCGGCGCTCGTCGCGGCGTCGGCGCTGCTCGTCGACTACGTCCTGACGGTCGCCGTGTCGATCGCCTCGGGCGTCGCCAACTTCGTCTCCGCGGTGCCGTCGCTGACGCCGTACTCGGTGGAGCTCTCGGTCGCCATCGTCGTGGTGCTCACCGTGACGAACCTGCGCGGCATCAAGGAGTCCGGCAAGGCGTTCTCCATACCGACCTACGGGTTCGTCCTGCTCACGTTCGCGATGATCATCATCGGGTTCGTCCGGGCCGCCGCCGGGCACGCGCCGGTGGCCGAGTCCGCCGCCATCTCGATCCGGCCGTCCGCCCAGGACCTCACGGGCCTCGCGCTCGTCGCGGTGCTGCTGCGCGCGTTCGCGTCCGGGTCCACCGCCCTGACGGGCGTCGAGGCCGTGAGCAACGGCGTCCCGAACTTCCGGCAGCCGAAGAGCAAGAACGCCGCGTCGACGCTCGCCATCATGGGAGTGCTGTCGGTGACGATGCTCGCGGGGCTCGTCGTCCTGGCCGTGGTCGCCAAGGTCCACATGGCCGACGACCCCGCGCGGCTCGTCGGTGCGCCCGCCGGCTACGTGCAGCGGACGGTCATCGCGCAGCTGTCCGGTGCCGTCTTCGGCCTCAACAGCATCCCGTTCTACCTGGTCCAGACGTTCACCACGCTGATCCTGGCGCTGGCCGCGAACACCGCGTTCAACGGCTTCCCCATCCTGGCGTCGATCCTCGGCCAGGACGGCTTCATGCCGCGCCAACTGGCGCGCCGCGGCGACCGGCTGGTCTTCTCCAACGGGATCCTCGTCCTCGCCGGGGCGGCGATCGTGCTGCTGGTGGCGTTCGACGCGAGCACCACCCGGCTCATCCAGCTGTACATCATCGGCGTGTTCGTCAGCTTCACGCTGAGCCAGCTGGGGATGGTGCGGCACTGGAGCAGCGAGCTGCGCACGGGGCTGGCGTCCCAGCGCGGGCACGTCCTGCGGGCGCGGGCGATCAACGGGTTCGGCGCGGTGCTGACGTTCCTCGTCTTCATCATCGTGCTGGCCACGAAGTTCACGCACGGCGCCTACCTCGTGTGCATCGCGATGCCGCTGCTGTTCTTCGCCATGCAGGCCGTGCACCGCCACTACCAGCGGGTGGACCAGGCGCTGGCGCCCGGCGTCGAGGGCGTGCCGCTGCCGAGCCGGGTGCACGCGCTCGTACTCGTCTCGCGGCTGACGACGCCGGCGCTGCGCGCGCTCGCGTTCGCGCGGGCCACCCGCCCCTCGTCGCTCGAGGCCCTGACGATCCGGACCAACCCGCGCGAGACCGAGCGGCTCCTGGCCGAGTGGCAGACCCGCGAGGTGCCCGTGCCCCTCACGGTGCTCGACTCGCCGTACCGCGACATGACGCGCCCCGCGGTGGAGTACATCGCCGAGCTCCGGCGGCGCAGCCCGCGCGACGTCGTCGCGGTGTACGTGCCGGAGTACGTCGTCGAGCACTGGTGGGAGCAGCTGCTGCACAACCAGAGCGCGCTGCGGCTCAAGAGCCGGCTGCTGTTCCAGCCGGGCGTCATGGTGACGAGCGTGCCGTACCGGCTCGGTCGGGAGGCCGGCGCGCCGCTGCCGACGGTTCCCGCACCGACCGCCGCGCCCACCGTCGCGCGGCACTGAGTCGGCCCACCGGCGCGACGCTGAGGCGGCTCGCCATCGCGCGGTAGCGAGGGGGCTCGCCGTCGCGCGGCACCGAGGCGGCCTGCGTGGGCTCGACGGTCCGGCTGGCACCGGGGGCGGCCCCGCCGTGCCACGCTGTCCGCATGAGCCAGCGCAGCGAGTCCGCGCCGCCGCGGGAGCTGCCGGCGCCGTTCGCGGGGCTGTCGTGGTCGCGGCGGGTCGTGGGGTTCGTCGTTGCCGTCGTCGCGCTCCCGGTGCTCACCGCGGTGCTGGACGAGGCGCGGGGGAAGCTCGAGCTGGGCTCGGTGCTGCTGCTGTACCTCCTCGCGGTCGTCGTCGTGGCCGCGGTGGGTGGCCTCTGGCCCGCCGTGCTGGCCGCGGTGGCCAGCGTGCTCGTCGCCAACTGGTTCCTCACGCCGCCGTACCACACGCTCGACGTGGAGAGCCGCGACTCGGTGGTCGAGCTGCTCGTGTTCGCCCTGGTGGCGGGGCTCGTCGCCATCACGGTCGAGATCGCCGCACGCGACCGTGGGCGCGCCGAGCGCAGCAGTCGCGAGGCCGAGCTGCTGTCGGCGGTGGCCGGGCGCCCCGCCGAGCAGCTGTCGCTGAGCGAGGTGCTCGAGCAGGTCCGGGTGACGTTCGGGATGGGCTCGGCCGAGCTGGTGCGGCGGGTCAACGGCGCCGGCCCCAGCGTGCTGGCCTCCGTGGGCGGCGCGGCGCCCGACGACGAGGAGGTGCGGGTGCCGGCGAGCGCCGAGCTCGAGCTCGTGCTGCACGGACCCGCGCTGTTCGCCGAGGACCGGTCGGTGCTCGAGCGGCTCGCCGCCGCCGCCGCCCGCGCGTGGGAGACACAGCACCTGGTGCGCCTCACGGACCGGCTCACGGAGGCCGACCGCGTGCGCTCGGCCCTGCTGGCCTCGGTGGGGCACGACCTGCGCACACCCCTCGCGGGGCTCAAGGCCGCCGTGTCCAGCCTGCGGCAGGACGACGTGGACTGGTCGCCGCAGGAGCGGGCCGAGCTGCTGGCCACCATCGAGGAGTCGACCGACCGGCTCACGGCGCTCATCGCCGACGTGCTCGACGCCACGCGCATCCAGGTGGGCGCCGTCACGGCGCGGCCGGAGCCCGTGGCCGTCGACGAGGTGGTGGCGCTCGCGCTGCTCGACGCGCCCGCAGGGGCCGTGGCGATGGCCATCCCGGACGACCTGCCGCTCGTCCGCGTGGACCCCGCCCTGCTGGAGCGTGTGGTGGCGAACCTCGTCGACAACGCCCTCAAGCACAGCCCCGCCGGCCGGGTGGTCGCCGTCAGCGCGCGCCCGGCCGTGGGCGGCGTCGATCTCGCCGTGGTGGACCACGGCACGGGCGTGCCGGCCGAGCTGTGGGACGCCATGTTCGAGCCGTTCCAGCGGCTCGACGACCACGCGGTGGGCGCCGGCGCCGGGCTCGGCCTGGCCATCGTCCGGGGGTTCACGCGCGCGATGGACGTGACGGTGACGCCGTCGCAGACCGCCGGCGGCGGCCTGACGATGACGCTGCGCCTGCCCGTGGCGGCCGAGCGGTGACACGGGTCCTCGTCGTCGACGACGACCCGGCGCTGCTGCGCGCGCTCGCCATCAACCTGCGCGCGCGGCACTTCGACGTCGAGACGGCGGCGGACGGCGCCACCGCGCTGCGGCACGCCGCGAGCCAGCCCCCGGACCTCGTGGTGCTCGACCTGGGGCTGCCGGACATGGACGGCGTGGAGGTGGTGGCCGGGCTCCGTGGCTGGACGTCGGTGCCGATCGTCGTGCTGTCCGCGCGCGACTCGCAGTGGGCGAAGGTCGACGTGCTGGATGCGGGCGCGGACGACTATGTGACCAAGCCGTTCGGCATGGACGAGCTCCTGGCCCGCATCCGCGCGGCCCTGCGCCGCGCGGCGCCCTCGCCCGTGGAGCCCGTGGTGACGACGCCCGCGTTCACGGTGGACCTCGCCGCGCACCGCGTGACGCGCAACGGCGCCGTGGTGCGGCTGACCCCCACCGAGTGGCACGTCCTCGAGGTGCTGGTGCGCAACCCCGGCAAGCTCGTCTCGCAGCAGCAGCTGCTGCGCGAGGTGTGGGGCCCGGCGTACGACGAGCAGACCAACTACCTGCGGGTCTACCTGGCCCAGCTGCGGCGCAAGCTCGAGCCGACGCCGGCGCGGCCGCGCCACCTCGTCACGGAACCGGGCATCGGGTACCGCTTCGAGCCGTGAGGTCTCGGCCGTCCGAAACGTCGTTCGCGGGTGCCGGAAGAAAGGAATTCCTGGGCCCATCGGCCGCGGCCACCTCGGAGGCCCGCCCGGACACTGGATCCATGATCACCTGGGTCCGGCGCCACCACGAGGCCGTCGTCCTCGTCCTGTCGGTGCTGCTGCTCGCGGGCGGTGGCGTGGCCTGGTGGGTCGGTGCACACCCCACCGCCGACGTGATGTGGGTCGCCGGCACGCTCCTCGGGCTCGGCTTCGCGCTGGCGTCGACCATCGACGCGGCCCGGCACAAGCGGCCCACGGTCGACGTCATCGCGGTGCTGGCGCTCGGCGGCGCCCTGTGGGTGGGCGAGCCGCTCGCCGGCGCGATCATCACGCTCATGCTGGCCACGGGCCAGGTGCTCGACGAGCGGGCCGAGGCCCGTGCCCGGCGCGAGCTGAGCCTGCTCGTCGCGCGCGCGCCCCGCACGGCCCGCCGCCTGGTCGCGGACGGCCTCGTCGAGGTGCCGGTCGACGAGGTGGGGCTCGGCGACCACCTGCTGGTGCGCACCGGCGAGGTGGTGCCGGTGGACGGCCGGCTGCTGGTGCCGGGGACGTTCGACGAGTCCGCGCTCACGGGCGAGTCGGCGCCGGTGGACCGGCCGGCGGGCGACGACGTCCGCTCGGGCGTGGTGAGCGCGGGCGGCCCGGTCGAGATCGTCACGACCACCACCGCGCAGACCTCGACGTACGCGGGTCTCGTGCGGCTCGTCGAGCAGGCGCAGGCCGGCTCGGCGCCGTTCGTGCGCGCGGCCGACCGGATGGCCATCCTCTTCGTGCCGCTGACGCTCGTGCTCGCGGCGGTCGGCTGGCTCGTCTCCGGCGACCCGGTGCGCGCCGTGGCCGTGCTCGTCGTCGCCACGCCGTGCCCGCTGCTGCTCGCCGCGCCGATCGCCCTGGTCTCGGGCCTGTCGCGCGCCGCCCGGCTCGGCGTCGTCGTCAAGGGCGGCGGCGCGCTCGAGCGGCTCGCCGACGGCCGCGTCATCGTCTTCGACAAGACCGGCACGCTGACGCGCGGGCGCCCGACGCTCACCGACGTCGTCGCCGCCTCCGGTGCGGACGCCGACGAGGCACTGCGCCTGGCGGCCTCGCTCGACCAGGCCTCGGCGCACGTGCTCGCCGGGCCGATCGTCACCGCGGCGACGGCGCGCGGGCTCGTCCTGACCCTGCCCGACGACGTGGTGGAGACCCATGGGCAGGGCGTGGCCGGCACCGTGGACGGCCACGCCGTGCGGGTGGGCCGGCTCGACTGGATCACCGGCCCGCACCCCGACCAGTGGGCGCGCCAGGTGCGCCGCCGCGCCGACATCGACGGCTCGCTCGCGGTGCTCGTCGAGGCGGACGGCGCCATCGCCGCCGCCCTCCTGCTGCACGACCCCATCCGGCCGGACGCGCCGCGCATGGTCCGGGCCCTGCGGGGCGCGGGCATCGAGCGCGTGGTGCTCGCGACCGGCGACCGCGCGGACGTCGCCGACATGGTGGGCCGCGTGGTGGGCGTGGACACCGTGCTGGCCGACTGCGACCCGGCCGACAAGCTCCGCGCGCTGACGGCCGAGGCCCGCATGGCGCCCACGGTCATGGTGGGCGACGGCATCAACGACGCGCCCGCGCTCGCGGCGGCCAGCGTCGGCGTGGCGCTCGCGGCGCGGGGCGCCACCGCCTCGTCGGAGGCGGCGGACGTGGTGCTCACGGTGGACCGCGTCGACGCGCTCGCGGACGCGATCCTCGTCGCGCGCCGGTCGCGGCGGATCGCGCGGCAGGCCGTCGGCGTGGGCATGGGGCTGTCGCTCGTCGCGATGGGTGCCGCGGCCGCGGGGCTGCTGGCCCCCGCGGTGGGCGCGGCGCTGCAGGAGGTCATCGACGTGCTGGCGATCGGCGTCGCGCTGCGCGCGGTGCTGCCGGGCCGGCTCCACACGGTGACCCTCGCGGCGGCGGACCGCCAGACCCTCGCGGGCCTGCGCGAGGAGCACGACTCCCTCGGTCCGCTCGTCGAGCGCGTGGGGCAGGTGGCCGACGCGCTGAGCACGCGCGAGCCCGAGCTGGCGGAGGTGCGGTCGCTGCTCGCGGCGCTCGACGAGGAGCTGCTGCCGCACGAGCGTGCGGACGAGCAGGTGCTGCTGCCGCTCGTCGCGCGCGCGCTGGGCAGCACGGACGCCGTCGCGGCGCTCTCACGGACCCACGCCGAGATCGAGCACCAGGTGGCGCGGCTGCACCGGCTGCTCGCGGGGATCGACGACGAGACGGCCGAGGGGGACGTCGCCGCGGAGGACGTCGTGGAGCTGCGGCGGTTGCTCTACGGGCTGTACGCGATCCTGCGCCTGCACAACGCGCAGGAGGACGAGGGGGCGATGAGCCTCGCGTCGTCGTGACCGGCGCGCCCCTGCGGCGCGCGGCTGGTCTCAGGCGGTGTCGCGGGTGCCGGCGCGCCGCGGCAGGCCGACGAACATCGGGGTGCTGCGGCGGTAGTCGTCGTAGTCCGGGTGGTGCGACGCGGAGATCTGCTCGGTGAACCTCGTCGAGCCGACGAACAGGAGCGTGAGCGCCACCGCGCCCGCGACGGTCGGCAGGACGACCGTGCCGGCGGCGATCGCAGCGAACGCGAAGACGACCCACCACTGGGCCACCTCGCACACGTAGTTGGGGTGCCGGCTGAGGCGGTACAGGCCCGTGCGCAGCAGCGCGCCCCCGGCGGCGCGGCCGGAGCGGTGGAACTCCCAGCGCTGCTGGTCGGCGACCGTCTCGCCGGTGAGCAGGGCCAGGAAGGCGACGGCCGCCACGACGTCCGCCGGGCCCAGGCCGCGCCGGTGCTGCGCGGCGGTCCACGCCGGCAGTGTGATGGCCAGCAGGATCGCGTTCTGGACCACCGCGATGAACACGAGGTTGAGCAGCTGGAACTGCCACGCGCTCATGCGGGCGCGCAGCACCCGCCACCGGTAGTCCTCGCCGCCCGGGGCGTAGCCGCCTCGTCGGGCGAAGTTGACCGTGAGCCGCGCGCCCCAGAGCGTGACGAGGACGGCCATGAGCGTGACCCGCGCGTCGTGCGCGTGCGCCGCGAACACCCAGAGGTAGGCCACGGGGACGATCGACCACACGCGGTCCACCCACGAGTACTCGCGCGTGACCACCGAGGCCAGCCAGGAGGCGGCCGTCACGGCGACCGCGATCCAGACGGTGACGGCGAGGGCGCTCACGGGTCAGCACCGTACGGCGCGGTGCGCGAGCCGTTCACCCGCGCCACGCCGGGCGAAAATCGGGACAAACACGCACAAGAGTGTCGGAACGGGGCAGACTACGTCCCGTGAACTCGACCCGCCCACCGGCCGCTGTCGCAGGCGTGGTCGGTGCGGGCGCGGTGTCGTCCGTGGCGATCGCCGAGGCGAAGCGCCGGTGGCTCAAGGCGTGCTCGGACGGGTCGCCCGCCGCGCGCGTGCAGCGGCTGTACGAGGCGTACCGCGATCTCGTCATCCGGGAGGCCGCCGCGGCGGTGCAGGGGCCGTCGGCGCACGCATCCTGAGCTCGGACGCGCGGGTGGGGTCGCGCGGGTGTGGTGTGGTGCGCGGGCTGCGGCTGGGCCGGGCTGCGGTGCGCGGCGGTGCCGTGAGCTGCCCACTGCGGTGTGCGGCGGTGCTGTGAGTCACGCGCTGTGGTGTGCGGCGGTGCTGTGAGTCACGCGCTGTGGTGTGCGGCTGCGGCAGGGCTGCAGGCTGCGGTGTGCGGCTGAGCGGCGGGCTGCGGTCGCCGCGCGGGGTGGGGTGGGCGTCTCTGTCCGCTGACCCGTGGCTGCCGTGCCGCTCGGCTGTCGCGAACCGTCCACAGCCCGGGTGGCCCGGTGGGCCGTCCACAGATATATCCGCAGGTCAGGGCGCTGTGAGGGTTGCCATTGACGCGGTCTTCCGCTAGGCTTCGAACACGCGTTCGATGGCATGGGGGGTGGAGGCGATGACCGGGTCAGGGGTGCTCGGCAGCGTGGCCGCCGTGCGCACGCCGTCGGAGGCCCGCGGCGCTGCGGGGCCGAGCCTGGTGTCGCCGTCCTCGCCGTCCTCGCCGTCCTCGCCGTCCTCGTCGGGTGCGGTCGGGGTGCCGGGCTGGTGCGCGGACGTGGACCGGGCCACCCGAGCCCTGCTGGACGCCGCCGCGCGGGCCGAGGCGTGGGAGGGACCGGCGCGTCAGGCGATGCTCGTCTGGGTGGCCCGGCACCGCGACGTCCTCGCCGTGCTCGAGGGCCGGGTGCTGATGGCCGAGCGCGACGCGGGGACCTGGGCCCTGCGCGGAGACCGGGACCTGGCAGGCTTCGTCGGCCGCACGTCGCGTGGGGGCCGGGGCGTCGGGGCCGCCGCCGTGGGCCAGGCCGACACGCTGGCGGCGATGCCGACGGTGGCCGAGGCGCTCGTCGACGGCCGTGTGACCAGCGCGCACGTCGCCCAGATCACGCGGGCGACGCGGCAGTCGTCGGCGCTCGCGGCCGAGCTTGCGTCCGCCGACGGGCAGGAGCGGGTCGTCGAGCTGGCTCGGCGGCTGGACGGTGGCGAGTTCGGCAGGGCGCTGGCCGGCCTGTCGGCGTCCGTGGACCCGGCCACGCGGCAGCGCCAGCACGACGAGCAGCGGGCGGCGCGGAGCCTGGCCTGGACCCACACGCCCGGCGGGACGCTGCTCAGCGGTCGGCTGGACTCGGTGGCCGGGCGCCGGCTGGCGAAGGTCATCGATGCGCTCTGCCCTCGTCCCGCGGTGGACGACGACCGGTCACGCCTGCAGCGGCAGGCCGACGCGCTGATGGTGCTCGTCGAGCGGGCCGAGACCGATCCGGGGACCACGCCCGGGGCGGTGGCTCCGGTGCAGGGGATCGTGACGTTCACGCAGAAGACCTGGGCGGCGCTGCGCGCGGCGCGGCGGCCCGCGGGCGACGGGGCCGCGGCGGTCCCCGGTGCCGCGTCGGCGCCCGGTGGTGCCCTGGTGCCCGGTGGCGCGACGGTGGCCGGTGGCGCGAGTGTGGCCGGTGGCGCGACGGTGGCCGGTGGCGCGATCGAGGTCATGGACCGCCTGCGCGGCGCCGATCCGGTGACGGACGAGACAGGACATGCCTGGCCGGCGAGCGAGATCGCTCGGGCGTTGTGCGACTGCTCCCTGACGTGGGCCATGGTCGGCACCCCGGCGGCGGAGCTGAACCTGGGGCGCCAGTCGCGGGTCTTCCGGCGACAGCACTGGCTCGCCCTCCACGCGGCTGGGGTCACCGGCTGCTCGATCGCCGGGTGCGGCATGCCCCTGGCCCACTGCGAGCTGCACCACCTGGCCTGGTGGTCCCGGGACGGTGGGCGCACCGACCTGGCGAACTGTGCCGCGTACTGCTCGTTCCATCATCACGAGGTGCATCGCCTCGGCATCGTCGCCACCCGGCGGCCCGATGGTGTGCTCGTGCACCACCATCCCGATGGCCGGCCCTATGGTGGTGCGCCACCGGGGGCGTCGAAAGGCCCGCCGCTCGGGTCCCTGTCGCGGTCGAGCGCGCCGCCGTCGAGTGCCCCGGCGAGCGCGCCGCCGTCGAGTGCCCCGCTATCGGATGCCCCGCTGTCGGATGCGTCGCTGTCGGATGCGTCGCGGTCGGATGGGTTGCGGTCGGATGGGTTGCGGTCGGACGGGTCGCGGTCGGAGGCGCCGCAGGCCGATGCGCCGCCGCCAGATGTGTCGCGGCCCGATGCGCCGCCGCCGGATGGGTCGCCGGGGCGGAATGTGCCAAGGCCCGACGGATCACGGCCGCGCGCCGAGCGTGTCGACGATCCGCTCGTGTCCACGGTCCGGGCGCGGCCTCGCGGAACGGGTGAGGAACCGCCATCGCTCGACCTGCTCGAGCTGCTGACCGGCTGACGGACGGGTTCCACCGCTCTTGCGGGGCGGTGGGGTGTGGTGAGGTCTCGCTGCGCTGCGCTGCGCTGCGCTCCGCTGCGCTGCCTCGGCTGCTGGCGGTGGCGGTGGCGGGTCGTCGTCGGGTCTCAGGCCTTGGCCGCGGCGGCGCAGGACTCGCAGGTGCCGAAGAACTCGAGCGTGTGCTCGACGTCCGTGAAGCCGTGCTCAGCGGCGATCGAGCGGACGAGCGACTCGAGGTTCGGGCCCTGGACCTCGACGGTGCGCCCGCACGTGCGGCAGACGAGGTGGTGGTGGTGGATGGAGGGGCGCGCGCACCGCCGGAACAGGCACTCTCCGGTGCCGGTGCGCAACGTGTCGACCTCGCCGGCCGTGGCCATGGCGCTGAGGGTTCGGTACACCGTGGCGAGGCCGATGTCCTCGCCGCGCTGGGCGAGGAGCGCGTGGATCTGCTGCGCGCTCCGGAAGTCGCCGAGGCCGTCCAGGAGCGCGCCGATGGCTGTGCGCTGCCGTGTGACGCGCTGACCGATCACTTCGAGGACACCTCCGGGACGGTAGGGCTGCGAGGCGCTCGAGCCGGGTGGCTGCGGGGTGCTGGAACCGGGCCCCGGGGTGCGCCAGCCGTTCTCAGTTGCACACCCCTAGATGAGAAACGTACTGCAATTTGGCCCTGTTGCAAATGAGAACTACTCTCTGTAGCGACACCATCGCTCGTCAGAGGGGCTATCCGTGCTGCCGCACCCGTCTCGCACCGACCGAATCCCCGCCGGTCCGACGTCCGCCGCAGGGTCCGCCGGTCCGACGTCCGCCGCAGGCTCGGCCGGTTCGTCGCCCGCCGGTGGCGCGCGTGCCGCCGCCGCGCCTGGCTCGGACTCGGTCGCATCGACGCCCTTCGGAGCGTCGTCTGCCGGGTCGACGCGCGGCGCCCGGGGCCGAGCCCCGCGCCGGTGGCGCCGCGTCGGCGTGGTGGCGGCCCTTGTCGGCGTCGTCGTGCCCCTCGCGGCCGCCTGCTCGCCGCCGCCCAAGCCGGGGGAGACCGGGGGCCTGTCCGTCGTGGCTACCACCAACGTGTGGGGCGACGTCGTCAACCAGGTGGGGGGCAGCCTGGTCTCGGTGACGTCGTTCATCAACAGCCCGTCGGCCGACCCGCACTCCTACGAGGCGAACGCCCGCGACGAGCTCGCGGTGAAGAAGGCCGTGCTCGTCGTCGCGAACGGTGGCGGGTACGACGACTTCGTCGACACGATGGTGGCCAGCCTCAGCTCGCCGCCGCCCGTCATCCACGCGGTGAAGGTCGCCAACACCGGCCAGGACAACGAGCACGTCTGGTACGACCTGCCGGGCGTGCGCGCGGTGGCCGACGAGATCGCGGTCAAGCTCGGCGCCGTCGACCCCGCGAACGCCGCGACCTTCAAGGCCAACGCGCAGGCGTTCGACGCGCAGGTGGCCGACCTCGAGAGCCAGGTCGCCACCATCAAGCAGAAGGCCGGCGGGACGGCGGTGGCGATCACCGAGTCCGTGCCCGTGTACCTGCTGGAGGCCGCGGGGCTGCAGAACCTCACGCCGCCGGAGTTCTCGTCGGCCGTCGAGAACGAGACCGACGTGCCGCCGGCGGTGCTCGCCAGCACCCTCGCCCTCTTCTCCGAGCACAAGGTGCGCGCCCTCGTCTACAACGAGCAGACCACCGGCCCGCAGACCGAGCAGGTGATGAACGCCGCCAAGGCCGCCGGCATCCCGGTGGTGCCCGTGTCGGAGACCCTGCCGTCCGGCATCGGCTACGTCGAGTGGATGCAGCGCACCATCACCGCGCTGCACGACGCTGTCGTCCGATGAGCGCGGTCCTCGAGCTGGCGGGCGCCTCGCTCGCCTACGGCGAGCGCGCCGTGTGGTCGGACGTGGACCTGAGGGTCGACGCCGGCGAGTTCGTCACCGTGCTGGGACCCAACGGCTCCGGCAAGACGAGCCTCCTGCGGGCCGTGCTGGGCCAGGTCGCCCTGACCGGGGGCCGCATCGAGGTGCTCGGCCACCCGCCGCAGCGCGGCAGCCGGAGCGTCGGCTACGTGCCCCAGCAGCGCATCGTCGACCCGGCGACGCCGGTCCGGGCCCGTGACCTCGTCCGGTTCGGTGTCGACGGCGACCGGTGGGGTCCTGGCCACCACGACCACCGCGCGCGGGTGGACGAGCTCCTCGCGGCGGTCGGCGCGAGCGAGTACGCGGACGTGCCGGTGGGCATGCTCTCCGGCGGCGAGCAGCAGCGCGTCCGGATCGCGCAGGCGCTCGCCTCGGACCCCGTGGTGCTCCTGTGCGACGAGCCCCTGCTCTCGCTCGACATCCGGCGCCAGCAGGAGGTGACGGCGCTCATCGACGCCACCCGGCACGCGACCGGGACCGCGGTGCTGTTCGTCACGCACGAGGTCAACCCCGTGCTGCCGTACACCGACCGCGTGCTGTACCTCGGCCCGGCCGGGCACGCGGTCGGCGCGCCGGACGTGGTGCTCACGTCCGAGCGGCTGAGCCGGCTGTTCGGCACGGCCGTCGAGGTGGTCAAGGCCCAAGGACGCATCCTCATCGTCGGCGACGACGGGCACGTCCACCACGTCGAGGAGGAGGAGGACGAGTGAGGCTCCTGGCGCTCGCGACGGACGTGCCCTGGTGGCAGCGGATCGTCGACTTCACGGACTACGGCCAGCTGCTGCCGCTGGTGCGCAACTCGCTGCTGGCCGGCGCGCTGCTGGCGCTCGTGGGCGGCCTGGTCGGGGTGTTCGTCATGCAGCGGGACCTCGCGTTCGCCGTGCACGGCGTGAGCGAGCTGTCGTTCGCCGGCGCCTCGGCGGCGCTGCTGTTCTCCGTCGACGTGACCGTGGGCGCCGTGGTGGGGTCGCTCGCCGCGGCCATCGCGATCGGCTTCCTCGGCTCGCGGGCTCGGGACCGGAACTCGATCATCGGCGTGCTCATGCCGTTCGGGCTGGGCCTCGGGGTGCTCGCGCTCGCGCTCTACCCGGGCCGGGCCGCGAACAAGTTCGGGCTCCTGACCGGCCAGATCGTGGCGGTCGACAACTCGCGGGTCGGCGCCATGGCGGCCATCGCGGTCGTCGTCGTCGTCGGGCTCCTGGTGGTGTGGCGGCCCCTGACGTTCGCGAGCGTGGACCCGGACGTCGCGGCGGCGCGGGGCGTGCCCACCCGGGCCCTGTCGCTCGTCTTCATGCTGCTGCTGGGCCTGGCCGTCGCGATGGCGGTGCAGGTGGTCGGGGCGCTGCTGGTGCTGTCCCTGCTCATCACGCCGGCGGCGGCGGCGACCCGGGTGACCGCCTCACCGGTGTGGGTGCCGGTGCTCGCCGTGATCTTCGCCGAGGTCTCGGCGGTGGGCGGCATCCTCCTCGCGCTCGGGTCGAGCGTGCCGATCAGCCCCTACATCACGACGATCTCGTTCCTCATCTACCTGGTGTCCCGAGGGGTCGGACGACGGCGCCGCCGGCAGGGCTGGGTGCGTCGGGCCGTTCCCTCAGCCGTCGGTGGCACCATCGCCGGGTGACCGAGGCACCCCAGAGCCGCCGCGCCGCCCACCGGGCGGCCGAGCCGCCGGACGGCCGCCCGACGGCCGAACCGGCCGACAGTCACCCGACGACGGAACCGCCGGGAGGCCGCCCGGCGACCGGGTGGCCGGAGGCCCACCACGGCGCCCACCGGGCGGCCGAGCCGCCGGACTCGCCGGACGGCCACCCGGCGCCCGAGACCCCGGAGGTTCACCGCGATGGCCGCCGGGTGCGCCGCACGTCGCGCGCGGGGGCGCTCGTCCTCCTCGTCGTCGTGCCGCTGGCGCTGGCGGCCTTCGTCGGCCTCGCGCTGACGTGGCCCCCGTCCGTCGCGGGTGTCGCGGCGTCGTCGGGCCTCGTCGACGCCGGTGTGCACTACTACCGCGGCACGGTGGTCCGGTCGAAGCTGGACACGTGCCAGGGCACGCAGGAGAACGTGCGCCCGGACGGGTCCGTGCCGGCCACCGTCCCCTGCCTGAGCGTGGTGGCGACCGTGACGCAGGGCCCCTCCGCCGGGAAGGCCGTCACGGTGCACCCCGGCACCGGCGTCAGCCTCGGCGACGTGCGCCCGGGGACCGCGGTGGTGCTCGAGGACTACCCGCCGGCGGACGGCAGCGCCGAGGTGTGGGCCTTCTCCGACATCGAGCGGACCGTGCCCCTGACCACGCTGGGCCTCGCGTTCGTCCTGGTGACGGCCGTCGTGGCGGGGTGGCGGGGGCTGCGTGCCATCGTCGGGCTCGTCGTGGCCGTCGTCGTGCTCTGGGTGTACGTCATCCCGGCGATCGTCGCGGGGGAGAACGCCGTGCTCGTGACGATGTTCGCGGCGGTGGCGATCATGACCGTCGTCGGGTACGTCACCCATGGCTTCTCGCTGCGGACCTCCACCGCGCTGCTGGGCACGTTCGCCGGCCTGGCCATGGTCGCCGGTATCGGCGCGCTCGGCGTCTGGGCGGCCCGCATCAACCCCATCACGGGCGAGCAGGACTACCAGATCGCCGGCGTCCTCGGCAGCAACGGGGTGGCCTCGCTGCGCGGCATGTTCCTCGCGGGGGTGGTGCTCGCCGGGCTGGGCGTGCTCAACGACGTGACCATCACCCAGGTCTCGGCGGTGTGGGAGCTGCGCGCCGCGCGGCCGAGCGCGGGCTGGCGGGCGCTCTTCGCGGGCGGCATGCGGATCGGCCGCGACCACGTCGCGTCGACCATCTACACCATCGCCTTCGCCTACGTCGGGGCGTCGCTGCCGGTGCTGCTGCTGCTGCAGCTCTACGGTCTGCCGCTGCGCCAGACCCTCACGGGCGGGGCGTTCGCGCAGGAGATCGTCCGCACGCTGGCCGGGTCGATCGGGCTGGTGCTCGCGATCCCGCTCACCACGGCCGTGGCGGCGGTCGTGGCGATCCGCTCGGACCCGGGTGCGCTGCGGATCCGCGGCGGTCACTCGCACGCCGTCGCCCCGGCCTGAGTCCCGGCCTGAGCCCCGGCCGGCGCGGGCGGTGCGCCCGGTGCGTTCGGTCCGAACCCGCGGCCGGCGTGCCCGACGGCGCGGACCCGAGCCCGCGTGCCCGGCGTGAACCCGTGCCCGGCGTGCCCGGCGTGAACCGACACCCGGCTACCGGGTGCCTCCTAGGGCGAGGTCAGCCGCGCCGGGACGACCGGGGGAGACGCGACGCCCGGTAGCGCGCCCACGCCTCGGCGAGCGGCGGCACGACGATCCCGGACGCCGCGCGGGTGCGGGCGCGCGTGACGACGACGCCGACGAGCGCGACGACGAGCGGCACGAACACCAGGGCGAGGGCCGCGCGGTAGTCCGCAAGGGTCGGGGTGCCGCCGTGCGTCCGCTGGTCGAGCACCACGCCCACGGCGAGCATGACGAGGACGCCGGCGACGAAGCCGCCCATGTTGGCGATGCCCTGCGCCGAGCCGGTGCGGTGCGGCGGGTTGGAGGTCGCGGCGAAGTCCAGCCCGATGAGCGACGCCGGCCCGCCCACCGAGACGAGCGCGAGGAAGAGCGCGATCTGCCACACCGGCCGCGGCGAGGCGGGCAGCAGCACCAGCAGCCATCCCAGGCAGGTGCCGACCGCGACCACGAGCACGGCCCACGAGCGGCGCACCGGGTGGCGCGCGGTGAACTCGCCGATGACGGGTCCCATGACGATGCCGACGACGACGTTGATGGTGAGCAGCCCGCCGGCCTGTCCGGGGGTGAGCCCCTGGCCCTGCACCAGGAACGGCACGCCCCACATGAGCACCACGACGTTGCCGCTGACGCCGCCGATCATGTGCGTCCAGAACCCGAGCCAGGTCCCCGGGTGGCGCACCGTGGCGCCGAGGCCGGCCAGGCGGCTCGGTCCGGCGGCGGGCGCGGCGCCGTCCGGCGTGTCCTTCACCCCGAGGCGCACGACGAGCGAGGCGACCGCGCCGAGCACGACGAGCGAGCCGAACGCCCACGTCCAGCCCCACCGGTGGAGCACGAACGTGAACGGGATCGCGGTGATGATCTGCCCGAGCTGGCCGGCGATGCCGGTGAGCTGGCTCAGCAGCGGTACCCGTCGCCGGTCGAACCATGTGGCCACCAGCCGCAGGGCCGAGACGAAGATCGCGGCGTCGCCGCTGCCGATGAGCACGCGCGCGGCGAGCGCGACGCCGACGGTGGGCGCGAACGTCATGACGAGCTGCCCCACCGCCATCGTCACCGAGCCCGTGGTGAGCGTGCGGCGCGGGCCCCAGCGGTCCACGGCCACGCCGACGGGGAGCTGCATGAGGGCGTAGGTGGCGAGCTGGATGACGACGAACAGCGAGAGGACGGTGGCGTCGACGTGGAACCGGTCGGCGGCGACCAGGCCGGCGACGCCGAACGACGAGCGGTGCACCACCGCGGCGATGTACGCGACGAGGCCGGCGCTCCACACCACCCACGGGGTGGCCGGCCGGCGCGTGCCCACCGTCGCCTCGCCCACGTCCGCCTCTCGTCCCGCCCGCGCCTCGCAGACGGCCCCAGGGATCTTACGGGCCCCGACGAGCGCGGCTCGACCAGGGTGCGACGAGCGGGCTACGACGCGCCGCGGACGAGGACGAGGGAGGACCGCGACGTGCCGGGGACGAGGACGTGCGGGCCGCGACCGGCAGTGGGCTACGCGGGCCGGGCGCCGGTGCGCCGCGTGAGCGCGAGGACCACGCGGACGATCGTGTCGCGCACCACCGCCGGGTCGTACGTCTGGCTGCCGCGGAGGATGGCGGAGCGCACCGCGTCGTCGTACACCGCACCGAGCAGCCGCACGGCGAGCGCGGGCTCGGCCGCCCACTCGCGGCCCGCGTGCTGGAGCGTGCGCTCGAGCATGGGCACGAGCGCGGTGTCGTACTCCTCGCGGTGCTCGAGGTAGATCGCGGCGAACGCGGGGTCACGCAGCGCGAGCAGCTGGAACTCGGCGTAGATGACCGCCCAGGCGTGGTCGTCGAACGGCCCGACGAGGAAGTCGAGGACCAGTCCGGCGATCGCGTCGGCGTCGAGGTCGACGTTCTCCAGGTGGGGCCGCAGCGCCGTGAACTTCTCCTCCACGGCCGCCAGGCGCGCGCCGTCCTCCCGCTCCATGAGCGCGGCGAAGAGCTCCTCCTTCGTCGTGAAGTTGGAGTAGAAGGCGCCCCGCGTGAAGCCGGCGCGCTCGACGATCTGCTCGACCGTGGAGGCGTGGACGCCCTGCTCGGCGAACACGGCGAACGCCGCGTCGAGGAGTCGCTCGCGGGTGGCGTGCCGTCGGGCCGTCGCCGGAGCGGTCGTGTCGACCACGGGGCCACCCCTTCCCTGGGAGCCGCCTGAGTTGGCGATGCACCAGCGTATCGGATACGTTGGCGTATCGGATACATCGGTGTATCGGACTGACCGATCGTCTGCTGGTGTCTGGAGTCTCGTGTCCTCGATCCTCTACCGGCTCGGGCGCTGGGCGTTCCGGGCCCGGCGTCTGGTGCTCGCCCTGTGGCTCGCCGTGCTGGTGCTCGCCGGCGGCTCGGCCGCCCTCTTCTACCACGGGACCAACGACGCGTTCAGCCTCCCGGGCACCGAGTCCGGCGCCGCGCTCGACCGGCTGAACCAGACGTTCCCCCAGGTCAGCGGGTCGAGCGCGCAGCTCGTGGTCGTCGCCCCGCCGGGTGCCGCGGTGACGGACACCGCTGTCAAGGCGCCGGTCGAGGCCGCGGTCAAGGCCGCCGCCGCCGTGCCCGGCGTGACGGCCGTGACCGACCCGTTCGGCGGGCAGGTCTCCGGAGGGGTGTCCGCCGACGGCTCGGCCGCGCTCGTCACCATCCAGGTGGGCACGCAGGCGACCAATACGCCCGTGGCGCTCAAGGACGCCCTGGTGGGCATCGAGAGCACGCTCAAGGCATCCCTCCCGACGGGCGCCACCGCGGCGCTCGGCGGCGACCTCTACACCATCCAGGTGCCCGGCATGGGCGCCACGGAGGCGGTCGGCCTGGTGATCGCCGTGGTCGTGCTGCTGGCGACGTTCGGCTCGTTCATCGCGGCCGGCATGCCCCTCGTGACGGCGCTGCTCGGCGTGGGCGTCTCCACCGCGCTCATCTACGCGTCCACCGGGGTGGTGTCGATCAACTCGACCACGCCGATGCTCGCGATCATGCTCGGCCTGGCCGTGGGCCTGGACTACACGCTCTTCATCGTCAACCGTCACCGGGCGCAGATGGCCAGCGCCATGAGCCCCGAGGAGTCCGCGGCCCGGGCACTCGCCACCGCCGGATCCGCGGTCGTGTTCGCGGGGCTGACCGTGATGATCGCGCTGGCCGGGCTGTTCGTGGCCAACATCCCCTTCCTCACCACCATGGGCATCGCGGCCGCGGCCGCGGTCGGCATCGCCGTGCTCATCGCGCTCACGCTGACGCCCGCGCTGCTGGGCTTCGCCGGCGAGCGCCTGCGCCCCCGGCGCGGGGCGGCGACGCACCCACGCCCGGAGGCCACGGGCGAGCCCGAGGTGGGGCTGGACGGCGGCGTCGTCACGGGCAACCGCTTCTTCCGGGCCTGGATCGGCGCGGTCACCAAGGTCCCCGCGTTGACGATCGTGCTCGTCGTCGGCCTCGTCGCGCTGCTCGCCTGGCCGGCCACCGGGCTGCGGCTGGCCCTGCCGGATGCCGGCAGCCAGCCCGCCGGCTCGCGCTCCCGCGTGACGTACGACCTCGTGGCGCAGCACTTCGGCCCCGGCCACAACGGCCCGCTGCTGGTCACCGGCACCATCGTCGGCTCGACCGACCCGCTGGGTCTCATGGCCGACCTCAAGGCCGAGATCGCTGCGCTCCCGGGCGTCGCGTCCGTGCCGCTGGCCACGCCGAACCAGGACGCGACCGTCGGCATCCTCCAGGTGATCCCGCAGGGTGGCCCGGACTCGCAGCAGACGGCCGACCTCGTGCGCGAGCTGCGCAGCCTCGAGCCGCACTTCAAGGCGAAGTACGGCGTGGACCTCGCGGTCACCGGCGTCACGGCCGCGCAGATCGACGTCTCCAGCCGGCTCGGCGGCGCGCTGATCCCGTTCGGCCTGCTCGTCGTCGGCCTCTCGTTCCTGCTGCTCACCATGGTGTTCCGGTCGCTGTGGGTGCCGCTCAAGGCGACCCTCGGATACGTCTTCTCCGTGGTCGCGGCGTTCGGCGTGGTCGCCATGGTGTTCGAGCGCGGCTGGGGCGCCGGGCTGCTGGGCGTCGACCGCACCGGGCCGGTCATCAGCTTCCTGCCGATCATCCTCATGGGCGTCGTCTTCGGCCTGGCCATGGACTACGAGGTGTTCCTCGTCTCCCGGATGCGCGAGGACTACGTGCACCGTGGCGACGCGCGGCAGGCGGTGCGCACCGGCTTCCTGGCCTCCGGCAAGGTGGTCACCGCGGCCGCCGTCATCATGGTCGCGGTCTTCGCCTCCTTCATCCCGGAGGGGTCGATCTACATCAAGCCGATCGCGCTCGGGCTGGCGTCGGGCGTGTTCATCGACGCCTTCGTGGTGCGGATGACCCTCGTGCCCGCGGTGCTGCAGCTGCTGGGTGACCGCGCCTGGCACTTCCCCCGCGTCCTCGAGCGCGTGCTGCCGCGGTTCGACGTCGAGGGCGAGGGCCTGGCCGCCGAGCTGCGGCTGGCCGACTGGCCGGAGCCGGGGTGCACCGACGCGATCGTGGGCGCCGGCCTGCGGCTGGACGCGCCGGACGGCACGCCCCTGTTCCGCGACGTCGACGTGCGGGTGCCCTCCGGGGCCGTGCTCGTGGTCGCCGGCCCGCACCGCAGCGGCCGCACCGCGCTGCTGCTCACGCTGTCCGGGCGCGCGCACGCCGACGCCGGCATCCTCAAGGTCGCCGGCTTCGTCGCGCCCGTCCGCGACCCCGACATCCGGCGCCGCGTCGCCGTGGCCTCGCTCACGCGCCGCACCGACCCGGCCGACGAGCTGCGGCAGGCGTTCGCCACGCGCGCGCCGATCGTCGTCGTCGACGACCTCGACGCGGTGAGCGACCCCGTGCTGCGCGCCGAGGTGCGCGACGAGCTGCGGCGCGCGTGGCGGCGCGCGCACGACGAGGGGCGCGACCTCACGCTCGTCGCGTCCTGCCTGGATCCCGCGGCGCTCGACCCGCTGCTCCCGACCGGTGCGCCGGTCACCACCCTCGACCTCGCCCGCGTGGAGGTGGCGTGATGTCCGACTTCCTCTCCGCTGTGCTGCACCCCACGCGCGCCCGCACCACGGGGCGTGCCGGCTGGGTGACCCTCGTGGGGCTCGTCCTCGTCCCGCTGCTCGTCGGCGGCCTCCTCGTGTGGGCGCTGTGGAAGCCCGACCAGCGGCTCTCCCGGATCGAGGCGGCCGTGGTCAACCTCGACCAGCCCGTCACGGTCAACGGGCAGACCGTGCCGCTGGGCCGCCAGCTCGCCGCCGGGCTCGTCACGTCGTCGGGCGCGCTCGGCACGTCGGGCGCTTCGGCCACGGGCGCCGCGTCGGCCGGGACTGCCGCGCCGTCCGGGACTGCCGCGCCGTCCGGGACTGCCGCGTCGGCCGGCTCGGCTGCGTCGGCCGGGGCTGCCGCGTCCTCCGCCTCGTCCTCCGGCGCGGCTGCGTCCTCCGGCTTGGCCACGCCGTCCGCGGCCGCGACGGCCCCCGCCGGCTCGTCGGCGAGCCCGTCCGCCACCGCGAGCCCGGCGTCCGGGGGCGCCGCGGCGAGCGTCTCCGGCCATGACTCGACGACCAACTTCACGTGGGTGGTGACGAGCGCCTCCGACGCCGCCGCGGGCCTGGCCGACGGCCGGTACGCGACCGTGGTGACGATCCCGGCCGGGTTCTCCGCCGCCGCCACCTCGGTGGGCACCGACCCGGCGAAGGCGCAGCAGGCGACCATCGACATCGCGACGTCCGACCGCTCGCGGCCCGTCGACGGCGCCGTGGCGCAGGCCGTGACCTCGACCGCGGTGCGCGTGCTGTCGTCGCAGCTGACGACGACCTACCTGCAGAACGTCTTCGTGGGCTTCGACACGCTCCACAGCAGCCTCAAGCAGGCCTCCGACGGCGCGGCGCAGCTGGCCAGCGGCGCCTCCGGGGTCTCCAGCGGCGCGACGTCGCTGTCCGGCGGGGCGTCGCAGCTGGCGTCCGGGCTGGGGCAGCTCGCCACGGGCGCGTCGTCGGCCTCGTCCGGCGCGTCGTCGCTCTCCTCGGGCGTCGGGCGCCTGGCCACGGGTGCCACGTCGCTCGCCGGCGGGCTGGACCAGCTGGCGGCCGGCGCGTCCTCGGCGGCGCAGCAGGCCCGGGCCGGCGTGCCCGGTGCCCAGCAGTTCGCCACGTCGCTCGGCGCCTTCGCCGACGGGATCACCGGCGGCGCGACGCATACCGGCGGCCTCGCGCAGGGCACGGCGCAGCTCGCCACGGGCGCGACGGGCCTGCAGCAGGGGCTGGCCGGCTTCGGCAAGCAGGCCTCGGCGCTCGCGCAGCAGTGCGCGGCACCCGGCGGTACTGCCGCGTGCGCGGCGCTCGAGGCGTATGTCGATCCGGCCGGCACCCCCAACACCCCGGGCCCCGGCGTGGCGCCGAACCTCGCCTACCTGACGCAGGCCGCGGGCCAGGTGGCCGCGGGCGCCACGGGCCTGGACCAGTCGGTGAACCAGGGCGTGAACGGCCAGCCGTCGCTGGTCTCCGGGGCGACGTCGCTCGCCGCGGCCGGGCAGCAGCTCGCCGCCGGGGCGTCCGCCTCCGCCACGGGCCTGGCGCAGCTCGCCGCGGCGGCCCAGCAGTCGGCCACCGGCGCGCACCAGATCGCGTCCGGTGCGCAGCAGTCGGCCGCCGGGGCGTCGTCGCTGGCGTCGGGCGTCTCGTCGCTCGCGTCCGGCGCGCGGCAGTCCTCCGACGGCGCGACCACGCTCGCGTCCGGCGCGACGAAGCTGGCCTCCGGCGCGAGCGACCTCGGCGGCGGCGCCACGTCGCTCGCCGGCGGGCTGGGCGGCGCGGTGGACAAGGTGCCGTCGTACTCCACGGGCCAGGCGGACAAGCTCGCGCAGGTGGTGGCCAACCCGGTCGTCACGGCGGGCTCGGGCGCGTCCGGGCTCTTCGGGGGGTCGAGCGTGCCGTTCTTCCTCGTCGTGGCCCTCTGGCTGGGTGGCTTGGCGACGTTCGTCGTGCTCGGCGCCACGGCGCCGCGGGTGGTCGGCTCCACGCGCTCGTCGCTGCGGCTGGCCGTGACGTCGTTCGTCCCGGGCGCGCTCATCGGTGCGGTCCAGGGGCTCGCGCTCACGGCCGTCATGGCGGGCGCGCTCACGCTCTCGCCCGGCGGCTGGGTGGCGTTCGCGGCGCTCGCGGCGCTGACCGGCGTCGCGTTCGCGGCCGTCAACCAGGGGCTCGTCGCGGCGCTGGGCGGCACCGGCCGGTTCGTGTCGGTCGTCGTCGCGGTCGTCGGGCTCGCGACGGCGGTCGTGTCGACCGTGCCGCGCCTGCTCGACGACCTCGCCGGGGTGCTGCCCATCACGCCGGCGCGCGACGCGATGCAGGGCGTCATCACGGGTGGTGGCGTCGGCGGCGCGGTGGCGTTGCTGGTGCTGTGGGCCGTGGTGGGGCTGGCGCTCACCACGGCGGCGGTCGCGCGGCGGCGGGTGGTCCCGGCCGGCCGGCTCGCCCGCTGGGAGCGCGCGGCCTGACGGCGCGGCGGCGCACCCGGCATGCGTGCGGGTGCGCCCGGTCCGATGGCGGCACGCCCGGCGTGCGTGCGGGTGCGCCCGGTCCGATGGCGGCACGCCCGGCATGCGTGCGGGCAGCGCCGGGCCTGACGCCGGGGTGGCACGCCCGGCGTCATTTGTGCTGACGGGCCGTCGTCTCGAGGCCGCCGCGGCCGCTCGTTTCACAGCACGCACCTAACAAAGTCCCAGGTCTGGGCTGCGACGGTGGGCCGCCCGATGGCCTGGAACGCGCCCATGCTGGACGTTTGACCAACAGGGGTCGTGGGGCGCAGACTCTCCCCCGACGGTGCGCATCGCCTGCCCCCTGCGCGGTGCGCACCGTTCTCACGTCCAGAAGGGGCGGGCCCGGTGGCCCGCCCCTTCTGCGTTCCCTGCCGCGGGGCAGTACCCCGTCCCGTGCGCCTCCGGACGCCACGGTCCGACGCCCACCGGGAGCCTCGGCCGTCACCGGGCCTGCCCGCCTGCGCTCCAGCACTCGGTCACGGTCCGACACCGGCCGTGCGCCCGGCGAGCCGTCACCGGACCGCGACCGCCCGGCCCGCCGCCCCCCGCCCGGCCCGCCGCCCCCCGCCCGGCCCGCCGCCCCCCGCCCGGCCCGCCGCCACC
>JAJYTJ010000018.1 GCA_021793115.1 Actinomycetes bacterium
CCTGCCCGCCGGCTACGAGGACCCCGCGAACGCCGGCCGGAGCTACCCGGTGATCATGGCGTTCCACGGCTACCCCGGCGCGCCCGAGGTCTGGATGCAGGGTGTCAACCTGGTCCCGTCCCTCGACTCGCTCGCCGGTCAGCGCAAGATCGGACCGGTCATCGTCGTGGCGCCGCAGCTGGAGTTCCCGGCCGGTGCGGACACCGAGTGCGTCAATGGCCGAAGCGGGCAGCCGCAGGTCGAGACCTGGCTCGCCAAGGACGTGCCGGACGCCATGGCCATGCGCCTGCGCGTGGCGCACGACCGCGCGTCATGGGCCACGCTCGGCTTCTCGTCGGGCGGCTGGTGCGCGGCCATGGTGACGATGCTGCACCCCGACGTGTTCGGCGCCGGCGTGGTCCTCGCGGGCTACATGTCACCCATCTTCGGCAAGTCCTACGTCCCGTTCCACGCCGGCGACGCGGCCTTCAAGCGGTACCAGCTGGTGTCGCTCGCCTCGTCCACACCGCCGCCGGTCGCGCTGTGGTTGCAGACCAGCAAGGCCGACTCGCTGTCCTACTCCTCGAGCGAGGCGCTGCTGCACGCGGCGCGGGCGCCGCTGTCCATCGAGTCGCAGGTCGACCTCACGGCCGGCCACCGGATCACGGTCTGGGCCGACGCGATGCCCCGCGCCCTCACCTGGCTCGGCTCGACGATCCAGGGGTTCCACGCCTGACGCGCGGCGTCGCCACCGCCGCCGGCCTTCGCGCGGCCGGGCGGCTTCTGGCGCGGCATGGGCGGCATGCTCGGCGACGTCGACGGCCGGCGCGCGGTGCTGCTCCTGCTCCTGGCGTTCCCGGCCGCGGTCGCCCGCTGGGTCACGAGCATCACCGGTTCGGCACCGACTGGTTCGCGGACACGCCCATCGGCTGTGGCTCGTCGCGGCCGCCGGGCTCGTGCTGCTGCTGATCTGGCCGTGGCTCCAGCACCTGTTCGCCCAGCTGTCCCGGGTGCTGACGCGGGCGCTGCTGGGTCCGTCGCGCACCAGCGTGCGTGTCGCCGAGCTGCGTGCCTCCCGGGCGGCGCAGGTCGAGGACGCCGACGCCCTGCCGCGCCACATCGAACGCGACCTGCATCGGCGCTGCTCAGCAACCCGTCGGCCAGCGCGTGGTCGTCGGTGGCGAGCTGCGTGTCGGTCCCGGAGGTGATCATGGGTCCGACGAGGGGGTGAGCGATGGCCGACGACGCGCTGGTGCTGCCCGACGCGGCAGCGTGGCGGGCGTGGCTGGACGTGCACGAGGACGACACCGACGGCGTCTGGCTGGTGCTGGCGAAGAAGGGCACGCTCGAGCCGACGTCCCTGACCTATCCGCAGGCCCTCGACGAGGCGCTGTGCAGCGGGTGGATCGACGGCCAGAAGCGGTCGGGCGACACGGCGACGTTCCGCCAGCGGTTCACGCCGCGGCGCCGCGCGTCGCTGTGGTCGCGGCGCAACATCGGGCTCGTCGCCGACCTCGTCGGACAGGGCCGGATGCGGCCGCGGGGCCAGGCCGAGGTGGACCGCGCCCGCACGGACGGCCGGTGGGACCGTGCCTACGCCGGTCCGGCCACCGCCGAGGTGCCGGACGACCTCGGGGCGGCGCTCGCCGCCGCCCCGGCTGCCGCCGAGCTGTTCGCCGCGCTCTCGGCTCAGAACCGGTACGCGGTGCTCCACCGGGTGGCTACGGCGACCCCGACCGCGCGTGCCGGCCGGATCGCCACGCTCGTCGGCCGGCTCGCTGAGGGCCGGACACCGCACCCGCAGTGACGCCTCCGCGCCGCTGCTCGCCCCTGCGGAGCAGCGACAGCGGTCCACGCAGCGCCGGTCGGCGCTCCCCAGTCTCGCCAGACTGGTCGCGGCGGCCAAGGCCGACGCCGTTCGACCTCGTTCGGACTTCTCCCGCCGACCGCGGCCGGGTCGCGGTGATCGGGCGGGGCCTGGTCGAGGTGAGCTTGCGGAAGGCGGCGTTCTCGATCTGCCTCTCGTGAAGAGCACGTCGGCCCGTCAACGTCGCAGGGGTCGGCGACCGACGGGTCAAGCCTTCACGTGCCAGATCTTGTCGTTGTTCGCACCGACGTTGTCCCGGGACTCGAACGTCCCGCTGTGCACCTGGTGGGGGGCGTGCGTCATTGCGTCAATGACGGTCGCGGTCTGCTCCGAGCTGCCGCGGACGAGGATTGCGGTATGTACCGTTCCGGTTGTCGGGCTGTACCACTGGACGATGTCCCCCGGTTGTGGCGTCGCCCATGTCTGCTCGGTCGCGTGATTCGCCCAGGCGGCCCGATATCCACGCCCAGGGCGATCGAGCCGGCGGCGCCACGCTGCTGCGCGTCACGCTGCTCGGCGGCGTCGCTGAGCGCCGACCGGCCCAGAATGCCGCGTGCACCACGCTGTCCGACAGCCGGAACCCCGGTTCTGCCGCACGGACAGGTGCGGTGCACGGCATGTCGGCGCCGGTCCATGCACCGTTACCCCCGCTGCGGCACCAGGTCGACGACGACGTCGACCTGCGGGTCGGCCCGACGGGCCTCCTGCTCGACGCGGCGGCGCAGGAACCTCATCTGCGCGACGCCGGCGACCACACCGTCCGTCATGGTCCACGTCTCGACGCCGTAGGTCAGGGTGCTGCCGCCCACCCCGGCGGCCTCGAGCCGGATCGTGGCCGTGAACAGCGTCAAGGCCCTGGTCGCGTAGCCGAACTGGACGTGTCCCGCGGTCATCGGCCCCTGGACCAGCTCCGCGGGCGCCCTCGACGGCTTCTCGTACGGCAGGCCGATGCCGCGCACGATCGCGTCCTGCATCGTCGCCGGGTCGACGCACGAGCGGACGACCAGCTTCTCGCGGGTGAGCCGGCGTCCCTCGGCCCGCCGTGCCCGGACCCCGGCACGCCGGCCGGTCCCCTGGCCCAGCCCGTGGCGGAGCCGCCCGATTGCGACGCCGACGGCGCCGAGCGCGGTGCCCGGTGTTGCCGTGGCACGTCCCGACGGCGGAGATCCGGGGGCGCCCGAGCCGTTCGCGGTCATCCTGAGACCCTTCCGTGAGATGCCGGCGGACCGGCCTCTGACGTGGTCGCGCCATCGGGGGACCCGCTGGCCGCGGCTCGCCCCGCGGAGCAGCGGCCAGGGGACCCGCCCCCGATGCCCTCAGTCAGGCAGATCGCCACGGACGAGGGACCTCCATCGCTGTTCGACATCGTTCGGACTTCCACCCCGGACCGGGGCACGTGACCGGCCTGCGGCGGTCGAAACCTCGATGTGACCTGGTGTCTCTACCCTGAGCGCCAGGTCATGCCCGATCCACAACCCGCCTCGATGGTCAGGAGCCCGCCCGTGCCCAGCAGCGACGCCGCGCACATCGGCCCGGAAGACGTCCGAGCCCGGGACGACCTGGGCCCGGTGTTGACCTCGCTGCGGCTGGCGTCCGGGCTGAGCGTCCGCGACGTGGCGCGTCGCAGCGGTCTGCCGCTGGCCACGGTGGGCGGCTACCTCTCCGGGCGCCACCTGCCGCCGTTGGCGACCCTCGACCAGTTCGCGGCTCTGCTGCGGGTCCTGGGTGTGCCCGACGAGGCGGTGCCCGCGTGGCTCGAGGCGGTGACCCGGCTGCGGCGGGTGCCCGGCCCCCGGCCGGCGACGGCCGTGGCGCCGTACCTGGGCCTGCGGGCGTACCAGGCGGACGACTCCGCGCTGTTCTTCGGACGTGAGGCGGCGACCGACCACCTCGTCGCACTGGTGTCGTCGGCTCCCGCGACGCCCGTCGTCGTCGTCGGCTCGTCGGGCTGCGGCAAGTCCTCGTTGCTGCGCGCCGGGGTGCAGGCGCGTCTGGTCGCCGACGGTCGACCCGTCACCGTGCTCACCCCCGGGACGGACCCCACCGGGGTGGTGCCGGACCTGGACGGCGTGACGCCGGGCGGGGTGCTCGTCGTCGACCAGCTCGAGGAGCTCTTCACCTCCCCCGCGAGCACCGAGCAGGTGGGTCATGTGGTGGCACGGCTGGGCCGGCTGCACGCCGCGGGCACCGTGGTGGTCGTCGCGCTGCGGGCGGACTTCTTCGACGCTGCGGTCCAGGTGCCGCAGCTGGCATCGTGGATGGCCGACCACCAGGTTCTCGTCGGCCCGCTGAGCACGGAGGACCTGCGTCGCGTCGTCGTGGAGCCGGCGCGGGTCGCGGGCGTCGAGGTCGACGACGGGCTCGTCGAGCTGCTCATCGCCGACGCGACCGCGGGCTCGTCCACCCGGTCAGGCATGGACGCGGGCGCACTTCCGTTGGCGTCGCACGCCCTGTACGTCACGTGGCTCGCCGCGTCGGGGCGCCGGCTCACGCTCGAGCAGTACCGCCAGGTCGGTCGCCTCGCCGGCGCGATCGCGCAGAGCGCCGAGACGGTGCACCACCAGCTGCCGCCGGACGCCGAAGCGGTCGAGAAGGCGACCTTCCTGCGTCTGGTGCACGTCGGCGCCGGGACCATCGACACCCGCCGCGTCGCGGACGCCCGCGAGTTCGCGACGCCCGCGCACCAGGCCGTCGTCGCCGCCTACGTGGCCGCGCGGCTGCTGACGTCCGACCGGGGCCAGGTGCAGATCGCGCACGAGGCGCTGCTGTCCGCATGGCCCCGGATGCGGGAGTGGCTGGACGCGGACCGCGAGGGTCTGCGGGTCCACGGACGCCTGACCGACGCGGCCCGCCGATGGCAGGACATGGAGCAGGATCCCGACCTGCTCTACCGCGGCGCCGCCCTGGAGACGGCCGACCGGTGGCTGAGCGAGGCGGCCAACCCGCCCGACCTGACCGCCGGCGAGCGCGAGTTCCTCGAGCGCTCACGCAGCACCGAGCGGTCCCGGGTCGAGGCACAGCGCCGCAGCACCTGGCGGCTGCGCGCACTGGCGGCGGGGCTGGCCGTGCTGGCCGTGACCACCGCGACGCTCGCCGGGGTGTCGGCCACGCAGGCCAGGGCGAGCTCTCACGAGACGGACCTCGCCGTGTCGCGGCAGCTGGCCGTGCAGGCGGAGGCCCTCGCCTCGACCGATCCCGCCCTGGCGGGTCAGCTGGCCGTGGCGGCCGACCAGCGGGCCGAGACGCTCGAGGCGCGCAGCGCGCTGCTGTCGGCCTCCGGGCGGGACAGCGGGACCCGCACGGATGCCCTGGACACCGTGGTCTCCACGCTGGCCGTCAGTCCCGACGGCAGCACGCTGGCGGCTGGCACGGGCGACGGACGCGTGGTCCTCGAAGCGACCGGAGCCCACCCGCAGCGGCTGGCGAGCCTGACGACCGGGGACACGTCCTTGTACGCGGTCACCTTCTCGCCGGACGGGTCGCTGCTGGCGGCCGTCGGGGACGGCGGGCTGGTCCGGCTGTGGCAGGTGCACCCGCCGGCCGGCACGACGAGCGTGCCCGTGGCCGGCGCGGCCGCGCGAGCCACGTTCTACGACGTCGTGTTCACTCCGGACGGTTCCCGGATCATCGCCGCCGCCTCGGACGGCACGGTCCACGTGCTGGCGCGCACGGCGGACGGCGCCTGGGCGCAGACCCAGGTGCTGGCTGCGAGCACGGGATCGGTGCAGGCCGTCGCGCTGAACCCGGACGGAACGGTGCTGGCCACGGGCGGCGCCACGGCGAAGGTGTCGCTGTGGGCCCTCTCCGGCGCGGGGCTGAGCCCGCTGGGCGCGCCGTTCACCGCCGCCTCGTCCAAGGTGACCTCGCTCGCGTTCTCCCCGGACGGGAAGACCCTGGCCGCGGCCTCCACCGACGACGGCGTCCACCTCTGGAGGGTGCAGAACCCCGCGGTCCCGACGGCGGGGGCCACGCTGACCGGGCCCGCCTCCTGGGCCAACCACGTGGCCTACTCCCCCGACGGCACCGCGATCGCCGCGGCGAGCTCCGACCAGCACCTGTGGGTCTGGGACGCCACCACCGGGATCCGGCTGGACTCGTTCACGCACCCCACCACGCTGCTTGCCACCGCATGGGCACCCGATGGCGCGAGCCTGTACTCGGCCGGCTCGGACGGCATCCTGCGCACCTGGCAGTACCCCGGGGCGACACTGCAGGGTTTCTCCTCGATCCCGGGGCAGGGCGTGTTCGGCGCCCACGTCATCGCCACCGCCACCACGGACGGCCTGCGGCTATGGGGCGGAGCCGGCGCAGACAGCCCGCACACCCTGCTGTCGGTGTCACCGCCACCGGCGGGCACCCATCTGGACGGCGCGGTCGGCATCGACGACCCGCGGCACCTCGTGGTGGCCGGCGACACCACCGGGCACGTTCACTTCTGGGACATCGCCGACCCCAGCAAGCCGATCTACCGCGGCGCGGTCGCTGCCCACAGCAACTGGGTCGACGCGATCGCGTTCGACACCACCGGCACTCGCATGGCGGTCTCGTCCGACGACGCCTCGGTGACCACCTGGGACCTGTCGGGTGCGCTGCCCACCGCGCCCACCGGTCGCATCGGCAACCTGGGCGGGTTCGTCTACGCCGTGTCGTTCTCCCCGGACAACCGGACCCTCGTCGCCTCGGTGCTGTCAGGGCACGTGGACCTGCTCGACACCACGGACCTCGCCCACCCCACCGTGCTGGGCCCGCCGCTGACCGGGCCCCAGGGGTACATCTACTCCGCCGCGTTCTCCCCGGACGGCCGCACCGTGGCGGCGTCGGGCAACGACAAGACGATCTGGCTGTGGGACGTGAGCGACCCGGCGCGCCCCCGCGCGCTCGGGAGCCCGCTCCTCTGGGCCGACGGTTACGCCACCAGCCTCGCGTTCTCCCCGGACGGCCACCGGCTGGCCGCCGGCATGACCGACGGGACCGTGCGCGTCTGGGACGTGACCGATCCCGCCGCCCCGCAGCGCTACGCGTCCCTCACGGGCATTGCCGGCGAGGTCTACGGCGTGTCGTTCTCCGTGGACGGCACCCACGTGACCGGCGCCGGCGGGGACCGGACCGTGCGGATCTGGGACCTGACGCCCGCGGAGGCCACGGCGGCCGTCTGCGGGCCGGCTCGGGCCGGCCTGGCGATGACGGCCGACGAGTGGGCCCGCCTGGCGGGCCCACTGCCCCAGCCCGCGATCTGCGGGTGACGAACCGTCACGACGGCGCGCGCGCCGGACGGATCGCCACGCTCGTCGGGCGGCTCGCGGAGGCGCGGACGCCGCACCCGCAGTGACCGGACGCCGGCGCCGTCACTGCGGGTAGCCGCCCGCCCGAAGGTCGTCCAGCAGGCTCGGGTGCGTCGGCTGCCACCCGAACCGCTCCCGGGTGAGCGCGCTGCTCGCGGGCTGGTCGACCGCGAAGATCTGGCCGAGGAATCCGTAGCTGTCGGCCGCGACCTGGCGCACCGGCAGACCGAGCTGCTGCGCGATGGCCTCGGTGACGTCGCGCATGCTGTCGCCCTCGTCGGCCACGGCGTGGAGCACCGTGGCCGGCTCGGCCTGCTCGAGGGCGAGCCGGAACAGCCGGGCCGCGTCGCGCCGGTGCACCGCAGGCCAGCGCTGCGCGCCGTCACCGACGTAGCCCACCGCACCCGTCCGGCGTGCGGTGGAGATGACGACGCTGGCGAAGCCGTAGGCCAGCCCGGCCTCGTGCACCGATCGCGGCAGGCGCACCAGCGACGAACGGACGCCCCGGTCGGCGAGCCCCAGGACGGCCGCCGCGCTCCGGGCGCGACCGGCCATCGGCCCGTCCGTCGGCGCCGGATCGGCCTCGGTCGAGGCCCGGCCGGGCACCACGGGTGTGCCGGAGGCCATGACGAGCGCCTTGCCCGTCCCGGCGAGCGCCTCGCCCAGGCTCTGCAACGCCCGGGCCTCCTCCGCCATGTTCGCCTCGATCTCGGTGAAGTCGTTGCCGAACGCGAGGTTGATGACGCCGTCGGCCTGGTCGGCGCCGGCCTGCAGCACCGGCAGATCGGACAGGCTGCCGCGCAGCACGGCGGCGCCGGCCTCGGCGACGGCTCGGGCCGAGGCGTCCGACCGGGCGAGGCCGATGACCTCGTGGCCCGCGGCGATGAGCTCGGGGACGACGGCGGATCCGATCCCGCCGCTGGCACCGGTGACGAAGACGCGCATGAGGGGCTCCTTAGTGATGCGACTCTTGTCCCATCACTGTACGACTGATGCGACCAAGGTCGCATCATCTAGGATGGGTCCGTGCCTCGCTGGGAACCGCATGCGCGCGAGCGGCTGGTGGCCGCGGCACTGCAGCTGTTCGGGGAGCAGGGCTACGACCAGACCACGGTCGCTCAGATCGCCGACCGCGCCGGCCTGACGAAGAGCACCTTCTTCCGCCACTTCCCCGACAAGCGCGACGTGCTGGCCGCCGGCCAGGAGAGGCTCACGGGGCTCCTGGTCGCGGGCGTGGCCGCCGCGCCCCCCGAGGCGACGCCGCTCGCCGTGGTGGCCGCGGGCCTCCAGCGCGTCGCCGCGTCCATGACCGAGCTCAACCGCGCGATCGCACCGTCGGCGCAGGCCGCGATCGCCTCGAACGCCGAGCTGCAGGCCCGCGACCAGCTCAAGCACGTCGGCTTGGCGGCCGCCGTGGCCGGCGCGCTCCACGACCGCGGTGTCCCCGAGGCCGCCGCGGTGATGGCGGCCGAGGTGGGTCTGCTGGCGTTCCGGGACGCGTTCGCCGCGTGGGTCGAGCCGGACAACACGACCCCTCTGCCCAAGCTCACGGCGGACGCGTTCGCCCGGCTGCGGACGGCGTTGCGCGAGCTGGACTGACCACCGCCGAGCCGCACGGCGGACGGGCGGTGGTCGACCGCCCCACCGCCCGTCCGGTCGCCACGGCGAGCGGTCAGCCGCCGAACGCCGCCAGGTGCTGCTGGGTCGCGGTGGTCAGGTGGCTGTAGACCAGCTCCACGTCGGGCGCGTCCAGGCCGGCGGCCGCCGAGCTGAGGAGCGTCAGGTCGGCCGACTCGACCGTCCGGGCGGCGGCGTAGGCCGCGTCGGTGCTCGCGGAGCCCTCGGCGAGCAAGCGGTCGTACGTCGCCTGGATCGTCGGGTCGCTGAACGTCCCGGTGACGTGGTCGGCGCTCAGGTCGGTGAGGCCGTACCGGTCGAGCAGCAGCCGGATCTCCGTGAGGTGCTGGGTCTCGGCGTCGGCGATGCGCGCGAAGACCGGGGTCGTGGCGTCGGCCGCGAACGCGGTGTAGAGGTCGTGCGCGAGCAGCTCCTCCTCGGCCATCCCCGCGAGGTCGGCCTGCTGGGCCGCCGTCAGGGTGCCCGACGCGGTCCCGGCCAGGCCGGTGCCGGTCCCGCCGCCGTAGCGGTGGGCCGCGCCCGCGCCGGGGGCCGCCGGGCCGCCGGGCGCCGCGGCGTTGCCGACGCCGGCCCGCGCGCCGCGCGCACCGCCCGCCGAGATGCCGGCGCCGTCGCAGGCGCCGGTGCCCGGCCCGACCTGGCGCGTGGTGGTGGGCGTGGGCGTGGGGCCCGGCGCGTCCGCCCGGGTGGACGCCAGGGCGGGGGCGGCGACGAGGGCGGTGGCGAGCACGCCGCCGGCGGCGGCGATCGCGAAGCGGGTTCGGGTGCGCATGGTGTGCTCCTGTGGTGGTCGGTGTCCTTGCTGGTAGGCCCCAGCGTCGGCCGCCCGGGTGGAGCGGCTGCGCCGCCCGTGTGGAGACGGGATGGAGTTCCGGGCGGCCGCGCCCGGCGGGGTCCTGCAGCCCGCGCGGAGCGGACATGATGGGGCCATGGCCACCGTGCTGGTCGTCGAGGACGAGTCCGACATCCGCGAGGTGCTGCGCCGCTACCTCGAGCGGGCGGGGTACGCGGTGCTCACCACGGGCAGCGGCGCCGAGGCGCTGCGGCTCGTCGGCACGGCGGCGGTCGACCTCGTCGTGCTGGACCTCGGGCTGCCGGACGTCGAGGGGACCGACGTGCTCGGTGAGGTCCGCGCCGCCGGGCGCACCCCCGTGCTGGTGCTCACGGCCCGCAGCACCGTCGACGACCGGATCCGCGGCCTGCGGCTCGGCGCCGACGACTACGTGACCAAGCCCTTCAGCCCGGCCGAGGTGGTGCTGCGGGTCGCCGCGATCCTCCAGCGCACGGCCGGGCCGGCGGCCGCGGCGGACGAGGGCGTGCTCGTCGGCGGCCGGCTGTGGATCGACGAGGCCCGGCACGCGATGCGGTTCGACGGCCGCGAGCTCGACCTGACGCCCACCGAGTGGGGCATCCTCGCGGCACTGTCCGGCACTCCGGGGCGCGTGTTCTCGCGGTACGAGCTGGTCAACCGGGTCCGCGGCTACGAGTACGCGGGCTACGAACGCACCATCGACTCCCACGTGAAGAACCTGCGGCACAAGCTCGGCCCGGACGGTGCCCACGTGGTCGAGACCGTGCTCGGCGTCGGCTACCGCCTCGGGCTGTCCGCGGACGCGTCGTGAGGGGCCCCGCCGGCGACCGCACCCGCGCGCCGCGCCAGCCCCACGAGGCGCGCCGGCCGGGCGAGCCGAGCCTGGCGAGCCACGCCGGGCTCGGTCCCGTCGGGCGCCGGCTCATGCTCGCGTTCGTCCTGGTCACCGCCTTCTCGCTGGTCGTCGTCACGGCGGCGGCCGTGGTCGGCGTCGGCCGCGGCCTCACGGCGTCGCAGGACGCCACCCGCCGGTCCGCGGCGACCTCCTCGGCCGCAGCGGCGGCGACCGCGTACGCCGCGGCGGGCGGCTGGCCCGGGGTGGACCTGTCGCAGGCGTCCGCCGTCGCGGAGGCGGCCGGTGCCCGGCTGTTCGTCACGTCGGCCGCCGGGCAGCCGGTGGGCGCCGGCCGCGGGGGCGCCGGCGGCGCCGGGCAGGGTCAGGGCACGCAGGGCCAGGGCGGTCAGGGCGGCGCGGGGCCTGCCGGCGGCACCGGTGTGGTCAGCGCGCCGGTGGCCGTCGGCGGCGCGCAGGTGGGCACCGTGCGGCTCGTCTTCCCACCGGCCAGCGTGACCCAGGCCCGGGATGTCGCGTGGACCTGGATCGGCATCGCCGCGGCGGCCGCGTTGCTGCTCGCCCTGGCCGCGGGGTGGTTCGTCACGCGGTGGGTGACCGGACCCGTGCTGCGCACCACCCGGGCCGCGCGCGCGTTCGCCGCGGGCGACCGGACCGCCCGCACCGCGGCCGCAGGCCCGGGCGAGCTGGCCGAGCTGGGCCACGCCGTCAACGCCATGGCCGACGCGGTCGTCCGCTCCGAGCGGGAGCAGCGCACGCTCACCGCGGACGTCGCGCACGAGCTCCGCACCCCGCTGGCCGCCCTGCAGGCAGGGCTGGAAGAGCTCCGCGACGGCTTCGTCGAGGCCGACCCGGCCCGGCTCGCCGCGCTGCACGACCAGGCGCTGCGGCTGGGACGCGTGGTCGGCGACCTGGCGGAGCTCTCCGCGGCCGAGGCGGAGGCCGGCGGCGCGAGCATGCGTCGCACGCCGGTCGACCTCGCGTCGTTGGCGGCCGACGAGGTCGCGGCCCGCGCACCCCAGCTGCGCGCCGCCGGCCTGGACGTCGACCTGCACACCGCGGCCGGCGTCGCCGTGCTGGCCGACCCCGACCGGCTGCACCAGGTGCTGGGCAACCTCCTGGCCAACACAGCCCGGTTCTGCCGTCCCGGCGACCGGGTCGACGTCCACGTGCGCGCCGAGGCGGGCCGGGCCGTGCTCGAGGTGGTGGACACCGGGCCGGGGATCCCACCCGACGAGCTGCCGCACGTGTTCGAGCGGCTGTGGCGGGGCCGGGAGGCGGCGCACGTCACCGGGTCCGGCATCGGCCTGGCCGTGGCCCGCGAGATCGTCACCGCGCACGGCGGCACCATCGAGGTCACGTCCGCCGGGCGCGGCACCGCCGTGACGGTCCGCCTGCCGGCCGCGGCCGGGACCGCGGCGACGGGCCAGCCGCCGGCCGCCGCTCAGGGCCGCAGGTAGGCCCAACCCTCGAACTGGCGCGCGACGAGGTGGCCCACGCCGGACGGCACGACGACCGCTCCGGGCACCAGGTCGTCGTCCCCGACACCGGCCGAGCGCATCGAGTTGCGGCACACCGCCAGCCCGATGCCGGCCGCCCGCGCCTCGGCGAGCGCCTCACCGGCCGGCGAACCAGGCAACGCCAGCGCCAGCGCCGGCCCGTGCACCACGACCTCCACCGGCGTGCCGGCCGGCAGGCCTGGCAGCAGGTTGAGCGCGTTGCGCAGCACCGCCCGGTGCTTGTCCTCGGCACCCTCGCTCAGGTGCAGCACCACTCCCCTGGTCATCGCATCGCCTCCGTCGTCGTCGCTCGTGCCGGGGCAGGCGGCACGCCGCCCGGGCGCCCCGGGCCGCACCATCGTCGCGCGCCAGCCTGAGGGCGCGCTCGTGCTGGTGCGCCGCACCACGGAGGCGCTCAGCGCGCCGGCGCCCCGCCCCGCGCACCGGGCCGCAGGCCCACCGTCAGCACGGCCGCCGCGAGCATCCAGGCCGCCGCGTAGCCGAACGCCAGCCCGGCGGACCCGACGGCCCAGAGCAGTCCGGCGACCAGCGAGGCACCGAGGTCGCCGATCGCCTGGGTGAGCCCCAGCAGGCCGTACCCGTTGCCCCGCAACCGGTCGGGCAGCGCCCGCGCGACGAACGTCGACTCCGACGTCTCGGCCATCCCGATGCCGATGCCGGCGAGCAGGAAGGCGACCAGCGGGGTCGCCCAGCCGGCCGGGCCGAGGCCGAACAGCAGGTACGCGACGACGTAGACGCTCGCCCCGGCCAGCAGCACCGGCCGCGGCCCGTGACGGTCGGCCAGCGTGCCGCCGACGAGCGAGGCGCCCGTGGCGGCGGCGTTGTGGCCGGCGTACATGAGGATCGCGACGCTGGCCGCCGAGGTCGCGGACCGGCCGGTCGCCACGAGCTGGGTCGTCGCCCGCAGGATGAGGAAGGTCGTCGCGAGGTTGCCCAGCTCGAAGCACGCGACCGGGACGAGGACGCGCGCCAGCCCGGCGTCGCGCAGCTCACGCAGGTTGAAGCTGAGGCGCCGGCGCGCGCCGGGTTCGACGAGGCTGCGCCGCGCCTCGCGGGCCGCGACGGTGATCGCCACCACCGCCAGCAGGCCGGGCACGAAGGACCAGAGCATGGCGTGCCGGATGCCCACGACCGCGACGAGCGCCGACGCCAGGAGCGGGCCGGCGAGCGCGCCGAGGTTGTCTCCGGCACGCTCGACACCGCTGGCGCGGCCGTAGGCGTGCGGCGGCGACAGCGACATCAGCAACGTGTCGCGCGCGGGTGAGCGGATGCCGCGCGCCGCCCAGGCGAACGCGCGCAGGACCGCCACCTGCCACACGGCCGTCGTCAGGCCGATCGCCGCGGTGGCCACGGTGGTGACGACGTAGCCGCCCGACGCCAGGCGGCCGCGCCGCTCGCGGTCGGCGGCGAGGGGGCCACCGGCCAGCTTGGACAGCCCGGTCAGGGCGTCGGAGGCGCCCTCGATCACGCCGAGCGCCGCGGGGCCGGCGTGCAGCGTCGACGTCAGGAAGCTCGGCAGCAGGCTGGTGACGACCTCGTGGCTGGCGTCCGAACCGAACGAGGCGACGCCGACCGAGACGACACCCGGGGTCAACCAGTGACGGCCGCGGGGGCCGCGGTCCGCGACGTCGTGGCCGGTGCCCTCGTCGGGCGCGCCGCTCACCGCGGCACCGCGATCGCGTCGGTGCGCTCGCCGCCGATCGGAGGCGACGACGCGACCCCCTCGTCGGGCGCCCGGAGACCGGCTTCCATCGCACCAACCTTCGCACCGGACGGCCCCGGCGTCAGGTCGTCACATGCGGACGCGCCGGCCGCCCGCCGGCAGGCGGCGACGGAGCGCGCGGCACCGTGGACGGGACCGCCACGGTCGCAGGGACGCCGCGGGGCCCGTGCGTCAGCGCGATGCCGCGCGTCGCGGCGCCCGTGCGTCAGCGCAGCGGCGCGCGTCGCGGCGCGCCTGCGTCAGCGCAGCGGCGCGCGTCGCGGCAGGGCGAACGTCGCGGCGAAGCCGACCGCGAGGGCGACGGCCGCCAGCCCGGTGGTCACCTGGCTCGCGTGGATCATCGCGTCCCCCGCGGCAACCGCCGCCGCATGCATGCCGGGGGCGGACTGCAGGCCCGCGATCGCGATGCCGGCGCTGTCCTTCACACCGGACGTGAGCTGGTCCACCATGGCGCCCGGCAGGCCGAGGGCGCCGAGGTTGTGCCGGGTGGCGGTGGCGAGGCTGGACACCAGCAGCCCGCCCAGCAGCGCGACGCCGAGCGCCGACCCCAGCTGGCGCACGGTGCTCTGCAGCCCGGACGCCTGGCCGCTCTCGTCGACCGGCACGTCCGAGAGCAGCAGCGACGTGAGCTGTGCGGTGGCCATGCCGACCCCGGTCCCGTACACGAAGAGCCACAGGCACAGCACCACGACCGGGATGCTGGTGGACAGGCTGAGCGCCAAGCCCCCGACGGCGATCGCCTCGAGCGCGAGCCCGGTCTGCACGATCGCCCGCTGCGACATCCGCCGGCCCAGCTGCGGCAGCCCACCGGAGACGAGGAACGTGCCGAGCGCGAGGCACAGGATCACGCCGCCGGTGCCCAGTGCGGAGTAGCCGAGCGTGCCCTGCAGCAGCAGCGGCAGCGTGAACAGGAGCCCGAACTCCCCGAACGCGACGATGAGCGCCGCGATGATCCCGGCTCGGAACGTCCGCACCCGCAGCAGCGACAGGTCGACGAGGGCGTGCCGGCGGCCGGCGGCACGGCGCAGCTCCACGACGACGAACGCCACCAGTGCCAGCACACCGCCCGCCAGCGCGAACGGGACGGGCGACAGCCCGCCGGAGGGCCGGCGCGTCCAGCCGAACCACGACGACTCGATGAGCGCGAACACGATCCCGCCCATCCCGACCGCGCTGAGGATCACGCCCCATGCGTCGGTGCCGGGAGCCGCGGTCGCGTCCCTCGTCTCGGGCACGGCGCGCACGATGCCCACGAGCACCGCCAGCCCGACCGGGATGTTGAGCCAGAACGCCCACCGCCACGAGACGTCGGTGGCCAGCCAGCCGCCCAGCAGCGGCCCGATGGCCGCCATGCCGCCGATCGCAGAGCCCCACACCGCGAAGCCGATGGCGCGCGCCCTCCCGGTGAACGTCGCGTTGAGCGTCGACAGCGTGCTGGGCACCACCATCGCGGCGCCGAGCCCCTGCACCAACCGGGCCACGATGAGCTGCGTCGCGCCGCCGCTGAGGCCGGCCACCAGGGACGCCGCCATGAACAGCACCATCCCGGCGGCGAAGAACCGGCGCCGCCCGTGCAGGTCACCCAGCCGCCCCACGGTGATGAGCACGGCCGCGAACACCAGCGCGTAGGAGGCGTTCAGCCACTGCGCGTCCGCGGCGGTCAGGTGCAGGTCCGCCATCACCACCGGCAGCGCGACGTTGACGATCGTCGCGTCCATGATGACGACGGCCACGCCGAAGCCGATGGTCAGCAGCGCGGCCCAGCCGCGACGGTCCAGGGTGGGCGTGCCGGTGGTCGCGCTCGACAGGTCGGTGCTCTCGTGGCTCACGACCCAGAACTTTACCGACACCGTGTCGGGAAAGTCAACGTTCCGACAGAGTGTCGCCATCGCACCGCGTCACCGCGTGGGCGGGCGACGCGGTGCGACTCGCGGGGGCTCAGTACGCCCGGTTCGCCGCCTCGGCGCGCGAGCGCTCCACGAGCGGCTCGTCGATCGGCCCGAGCTCGGCCGGCTCGCCGCGACGCGCGAGGGCCAGGCTCAGCAGCGCGTCGGCGAGCACCGGGTTGGCCGGCAGCAGCGGCCCGTGCAGGTACGTGCCGATCGCGTTGCCGGCACGCGCGCCCTCGGTGCCGTCCTCGCCGTTGTTGCCGTTGCCGCGCAGCACCCGGCCGAGCGACGCCTGACCGGCGCCCAGCACGGTCCGCCCGCTGTGGTTCTCGAACCCGTAGAGGGTGCCGAACTCCTGGCTCTGCACCGCGGCGTTGCCGATGAGCCGGCGGTCGCCGCCGACGGTCTCGACGTCGAACACGCCGATGCCGGCGATCTCGGTGCCCTCGTGCGTGAGGAACCGACGGCCGAACAGCTGGTACGTGCCGCACACCATGAGCATCGGCACGCCGGCCTGCACCAGCTCGTGCAGCCGGTCGCCCTTGCGCAGCACGTCCGCCTGGATATCCGCCTGGGCCGAGTCCTGTCCCCCACCGCCGAGCACCAGGTCCGTCTCGGCCGGCAGCTCGTCGCCGATGCCGACGAAGTGGACCACCGCGTCCAGCCCGCGCCAGCGCGCGCGCTGCAGCAGGGTCAGCCGGTTGCCGCGGTCGCCGTACGTGTTCATCTCGTCCGGGTACAGGTGCACCAGGTGCAACGTCATCGGGTCACCACCGCCTCCGCGGAGAGCATGGCGTGCAGGTGCAGCATCGCCGTGTACGTGGCGAAGATCACCGTCTCCCCCGGACGGCCGACGATCGTCGTCAGCGCCGCCCGCAGGTCCGGCTCGATGCTGGCGACCGTCACCTCGTCGTACCGCAGCCGCAGCGCCATGTCGACGGCCCGGACGCCGGTGGTCATGGTCACGTCGCGGCCCTGCAACGGCGAGAAGTCGACGTCCCAGAGCCAGGACAGGTCGCGGCCGTCCGCGACCAGGTCGTTCACCGCCACCACGACAGCGGTGCCCGGCCGCGCGTAGGAGGCCAGGCCCTGCCGGAAGCTGGCCGGGTTCTTCACCAGGTTGAGCTGTACCCGGCCACCGCCGGGCAGCGGGTACACCTGGCCTCGGCCGAACGCCGGCTGCACCTGGGCCAGCTGGTCCACGAGCGTGGGCACCGGCACGTCAGGCAGCAGCGCGTGCAGCAGCGTCAGCGCGGCGGCGCCGTTCTGGACGTTGTGCTGGCCGGTGACCTGCAACCGGGCCTCGACCTGCTCGTCGCCCACCCGGTAGCGCGCGAGGTCGCCCTCGAACGCCACGAGCTCCACATCGGGGAGCACCGGCGCCGCGGACGGCTCCACGGCATCCTCACCCGCGGCCGTCCGGGCCGCGCCGGTGCGCACCAGCTCGTCGTCCCGCGGGAAGAAGGGCAGCAGCGCAGGGGCCACGCCGAACCGCTCGACCCGCAGACCGACGCCCGCCACCCCGGCGAGCAGGCGGGGGTCGTCGCCGTTCACGACGACGCCCGCGCTCGCCGTCCGCATGGCGCTGGTGATGAGGCGCGCCACCGTGTCGACCTCACCGAACCGGTCCAGCTGGTCGCGGCTGGCGTTGAGCCCGAGCACCCACGCCGGACGCACCTGCGCAGCCACCTGCGGGGCGTAGGCCTCGTCCAGCTCGAACACCGCGATGTCGAACGCCAGCCGGCCGGTGGGCGTGGCCTGCTGACTGACGCTGGAGATGATGCCCCGGGTCATGTTGCTGCCGGTGGCGTTCGTCAGCACCTGCAGGCCGTTGGCACGCAGCACCTCGACGACCATCTTGGTGGTCGTCGTCTTGCCGTTCGTCCCGGTGATCATCACCACGCCACGCGGCAGCCTGCCGAGCACGGCCGACAGGTACCCCGGGACGAGGCGTTCCACGACACGACCCGGCAGCGCCTGACCGGCGCTCCTGCCGCGCAGCCGCACGGCGGCCGCGACCGCCTTGCCGATCAGTGTGCCGAGAAGCCGTCGCACCCGTTCTGCCCTCTGCTCGCCGCGCGCCCGGGGTGGGCGCCCCGACCTTACCCGCGAGGGTGCGGCAACGGGAGCGGCCCCGTCCTCGCGGGCCGCGCTCCCCGTCCGTCATCTCGCGCGCGCTGCCCGACGACCTTCCGCATGACGTCGGCGAGCGGGACGGCCACCGGGGTGACGGGGACGGCGAGGTGCTCGCCGACGGTGACCGTCGGCCCGATCAGCCGACCAGGTGCGGGGCGCCCTCGCGCGACGCCGTCGCCGCGTCCAGCACGGCGTCGGCGCGCAGGCGACCGTCGGCGATGCAGTCCGGGACGCCCACGCCGTGCAGCGCGCTGCCGGCCACCGCCCATCGCGGCCGCACCGCCGCCACCGCGGCGTCGACGACCGCCACCCGTCCCAGGTGACCCACGGTGTACTTCGGCATCGTGCGGTGCTGACGCGCGATGTGGACCAGGGCCGGTGCGGCGACGACGCCCAGCAGCGGCCGCACGTGGCCGAGCACCGCCGCGGTGATCTCGTCGTCCCCGGCGTGCGTCAGCGGACCTCGCTTGTCAGGCACGAACACCCTGGCCAGCACCATGCCGGCGGGCGCGCGCCCGGGGAACTTCACCGAGCTCACGGTCAGCCCGCTGACCGGCCCGACGTCCGCCTGCAGCCAGCCCTGCGAGTCCGGGACCGCCGCGAAGTCGCTCTCCGGCCAGGCGAGCGTGACGACCGTGGTGGAGGCGAGCGGGATCTGCCCCAGCGCCTCGGCGGCCGCGGGCACGTGCGGCTGCAGCAGACGGGCGGAGTCGGCGACGCCCCCGGCCAGGACCACCGCGTCGGCCTCGAGCACCCGGCCGTCGGACAGGGACACGCTCCGCTCGTCGAGCCGCTCGACCCTGGTCCCGGTGATGATCTCGGCGCCCGCGGCGCGCAGCCGCTCGCCCAGCACGTCGACGAGCTGGCCCATGCCACCCGCCAGCGTGCGGAAGGGCGACGACGCCGGGCCGCGCACACCGCCCCCGGCGGCGCCGGCTCGGCTGCGGGCCTGCCGCCCGGACACCCAGGCCGCGATCATGAGCGACCGGTGCTCGCGCTCGTTGTCGCGCAGCGAGGGCAGCACGGCGTCCAGGCTCAGCTCGTCGATGCCGGCGCCGTAGATGCCGCCGACCATCGGGTCGGCGAAGCGCCGCACGATGCCGTCGCCCAGCCGCGAGCGCAGGAAGGCGCCGATCGCGACGTCGTGGTCCGGCAGGCGTCGGGGGGTCACCAGGTCGAGCGCGGCACGCAGCTTGTCGGGCCAGGACAGCACCGAGGTGGCGACGAAGGGCCACATCCGGGTGGGCAGCACCATGCCCATGCCGGCCGGCAGCGGACGCAGCCGGCCTCGGGAGAGCAGCTGCACCCGACGCCCCGGCGCGGGCGCCACCACCTGGTCGGTCAGCCCGAGCTCCGCGATGAGCTGCAGCGCGGCCGGCCGGTAGGCGACGAAGGAGTCGGGCCCCTCGTCGACGAGGAAGCCGTCGCGCCGCACGGTGGCGACCTTGCCGCCCAGCCGCTCGGTCGCCTCGACCACCACCACGCGCGCGCCGCGCTGCACGCCCTGCCACGCGGCCGCCAGGCCTGTGATCCCCGCGCCCACGACCACCAGCCGCGGCGCCGCACCGGGCTGGGCCGTCGGCTCCGCCGCGGACGCTCGCTCGGGAACGGCCATCGCTCAGGCCGCCCCCACGTCGTGACCGTGCCCGCGCATCGCGCTGGGCACGTAGGGGCACAGCGGGTCGGAGCCCAGCGGGTCCTGGGTCCAGGCGTAGGCGCGTGCGCGGGAGCCGCCGCACCAGCGGTTGAACTCGCAGACCCCGCACCGGCCGGCGAACCCCTCCGGCCGGCGCAGCGCCCGCATCAGCTCGGTGTCGCGGTACAGCTCGACGAGCGAGAGTTCCTTGACGTTGCCCACCGACAGCGGAAGGAACCCGGAGGGTGTGACCTCCCCGGTGTGCGAGATGAAGACGATGCCGTTGCCGTCGCGGATGCCGAACCCGCGGGCGCTCGGGCCGGACTCGATCTCGTCGCGGGTCCGGCCGGCGCGCAGCATCGCCTGGGCACTGATCCGCCGGTACTGCATGGCCTCGGTGGTCTTGATCCGGAACGGCGCGGTGCGGGCGATCTGGCCCCACCTGATGAGCGTGCGCTCGGCATCGCCCGGGCTGAGCTCGCGCAGCTGGGTGCCGCGCCCCACGGAGATGAGGAAGAACAGGCTCCACTGCATGACGTCGTAGTGCGTGAGCAGCTCGTAGACCGCCTCGAGATCGGGCGCGGTCTCGTCCGTGACGAGGGTGTTGATCTGCACCGGAATCCCGACCGCGTTGGCGTCGGCGAGTGCCTGCACGGTCGCGTCGAACGTGCCGTCGACCTGTCGGATGCCGTCGTGGCGCGCGGCCGTCGAACCGTCCAGGGAGAGCGAGACGGCCTGCACGCCGAGCTCCTTGAGGTCCGCCAGGCGCTGCCTGGACAGCAGGGGCGTGACCGCGGGCGCCAACGAGACGCCCAGGCCGCGCCGCCCCGCCTCCCGGATGAGGTCGTCCAGGTCGGCACGCCGCATCGGGTCGCCGCCGGTGAAGATGACGTGCGGCGCGGGCTGGCCGAAGTCGACGATCTGGTCCAGCACCTGCAGCGCCTCGTCGTGCGAGAGCTCGCCGGGTGCGGGCTCCGGCTGGGCCGTGGCGCGACAGTGCCGGCACGCCAGGGCGCACGCCGTGGTCAGCTCCCAGTAGATGATCATCGGGGTGGCGTCGTACGCCCAGTCGACAGGCTTGACCGAGCCGATCCCGGCGGCGTGCTGCATCGAGGCACCGTCCTTCCGACGACGTGCGAGAACCCTGCGCGGGACCGTTCTGCACTCGTCGTGCGGATCGTGGTCACCGGTCCCGCGGGGGATCGTCGGCAGCGTAGTGGCCATTCCTGGACCTCGATCACCGCGGCCGCACCGACCGCGGCTCAGGCGGTGCTGCCGCCCTGGTCAGGCACGCGAGCCACCCCGCCGGCGGGCGTGGACCGGTGGGCGCCGGCGAGCCGGACGGACTCCCGCCGGCCGGGCACCAGGACGCGGAGCCGGTCGCCGAGGCCTGCGTCCCCGAACGCCGCGACGACGTCCGGCACACCCTCCGTGAAGTGGGCCCATCCCTCGGCGTGGACCGGGACGACGACCGTCGCGTCGAGGAGCGTGGCCGCCTGCACGGCGCGCTCGCCGGACAGGGTCATGGGCTCGTCGCCGAACCGTCCGACGTTCGCCGCTCCGACGAACAGCACGGCCACGTCGACCGGACCCACCCGCGCCGCGATGTCCGCCACGACGTCGACGCCGGCGTTGTCCCCCGCGACGTACACCGTCGGCAGGCCGTCCCCGGTGAGCAGGAAGCCCGTCACCGGGCCGGACGACGCCTCGGCGCCCACCGGACCGTGCCGGGCCGGCACCGCCGTCACCGTCACGGGGCCGACGGTCACCTGCTGCCACGGCGCCAGCCCCGTGACGCCGTCGATGCGCCCCGCCGCGGCGGGGGTCGACAGCACCGTCGGCACGCGGCCGAGCAGCTCGCGGCCTGCCGGGTCCAGGTTGTCGGCGTGCTGGTCGTGCGACAGCAGCACCGCGTCGAGCGGGCCGATCTCGTCGGGCTGCACCGCGGGGCCGGTCACCTTCGTCAGCGTCACCGTGCTCGGGTAGCTGCCGGGGGCGCTGAACGTGGGATCGGTGAGGAAGGCGACGCCTGCGAGGCGCAGCAGCAGCGTGGGGCCGCCGACCAGCAGCAGCTCCACGTCGCGCATAGGGTACGGATCGGGCATGCGCCGATTGTCGCGCACGGCCCGCACGAGCGTGGCCGCGGGCGGTCCGGCACGGCCGCGCCGCGCGCGGGGCAGCCGACCCGGGGGCGGCCGGCATCACGCAGGCAGGGGGACGACGATGGCGGCGGACCATGGCGACGACGAGCCGCGCCGGCCCTGGTTCGGGCCGAAGCGCCACGGCGTGGGGATCGGCCCCACGTCCTGGCAGGGCTGGTTGGTCACGATCGGGGGCGGGATCGTCGTCGTCGTGCTGGTGAAGCTGGTCGCGCACGGGTGAGCGACGCCGTCGTCGCTCTCGATGACGTGACCACCGGCTATCGGGGCACGGCACGGCTGCACCGGGTGAGCCTCCGGCTGGGTGCCGGGCTGCACGTCGTCCTCGGCCCCAACGGATCGGGCAAGACGACGCTGTTTCGTGTCATCGCCGGGGTGCTCCCGCCGTGGAGCGGGACGGTGACGCGTTCCGAGCCGGTCGGGTACGTCGCGCACCGCCTCGGCCTTTCGCCCCGGTCGACCGTGGCGGACAACCTGGCGTTCTGGGCCCGGCTGCACCAGGTGACCGCCGGCGACGGCTGCCACGACGAGCTGACGGACCTCGGCGTGGACGACCTGCGGGACCGGCGCGTCTCGACCCTCAGCCGTGGACAGGCTCAGCGGGTCGCGATCGCCCGCACGCTGCTGGCCTCGCCCGGCGTGCTGCTGCTCGACGAGCCGCTCGCCGGCGTGGATCCGAGCGGCATCCGCACCCTGACGGAGACCATGACCACCCTGGCCGCGCACGGACGCTGCGTCGTCGTCACCTCGCACGGCCTCGCCGAGCTCGCGGGACTCGACGCCGACGTCGTCGCGCTGCGAGACGGCGAGGTCGTGGCGCACGGGCACGCCGCGGAGCTGCGACGCCGCCTGGGCGGCGGTGCGGTCACGGTTCGCCTCGTCGGCGGTCCCGGCCTGGTGGAGACGCTGGCGGCCAACGGCGTCGACGCCGAGGCGCGCGCGGACGGCGCCGTGGTCACCCGGGTCACCGGGCGCGACGACGTCGCCGCGCTCGTGCGTCTGCTGGTGAGCGCCGGCGTCGACGTGTTCGAGGCGTCTCCCGTCACCGACGACCTGACCGAGGTGTACCGGGGCCTGGAGGAAGGAGCCCGATGAGGGTCTCGGGCCCGAGCCGGCACACCCTCTACCGGGCGCTGGTGCTGCGCGCACGCCGCGAGGGCTTCGCCGCGATCTTCGGGTATCCGCTGACTCTCACGGGCCTCCTCATGCTGGCCATGGGGTTCGCCGCGTTCAGGCCTGACCTGGCCAACGTGCCCACGCTCCCGCCCGGCGGGGTCCTCGGACTCCAGGTGACGGACCTGCGGCTGGCGTTCGGGCTGCTCGCGGCGCCGGCCGTGCTCGTGGTGGGCACCGCGATCGGCGCCGGACGGTCGGTCCAGTCGCTCATCGGCGCCGGGGCGACGTCCGGGGAGTTCGAGACCTGGCTCGGATCGGGACTGACCCTGCGCGACGTCGTCGCGGCGGTGCTCGGCCTGGTCGCCACCGCGCTGCTGGCCATCTGGACGGTCACCGGCGCCCTGGTGGTGGCCGGCCTGCTGGCCGTGCGCGCCGCGCTCGAGCCGACGGCCCACCTGCCTGCCCTCTACTGGGTGCTGCTGCTGGCCGTCCCGTTGCTGCTGGGTCTGTCCGGCACGAGCCTGGCGGTGGCGCTCGCGTTCGCCCGGCCGCAGCTGCTGCACCCGGCCGAGCGCGGCATGGTGCACGGCACCGGCAACGTCGTCGGCTCCGCCGCGGTGCTGCCGGGCCTCGCGGTGATGGTGCTGCTCCTCCTCGGAGCCAGCCACGGCATGTCCGCAGCTGCGCTCATCGCCGTCTCGGCCGTGCTGGCTGCCATCCTCTTCGCGGCGGGTCTCGTCATCGCCGTGAGGGGCACGTCGCCGGAGGGGTTCGTCAGCTCCCTGTAGCGGCGGCGTCCCGGACGCCGCTGGACGCAGGTCTTGGTCGTTTCTTGGCGACCACGGGCGACGCTGAGGTCAACCGATCTCTTGGGAGCCGCGGCATGAACGGATCGTCCCCAGCGGGCCACCTGCAGTCCGACGCCAGGCCGTCGACGACCGCCCGACGAGGCGGCCGGCCGGCAGTGCCCGCGGCCGGCGGGCGGCAGGTCGCCGCCGGGCTCACGGGCCTCGTGCTCGTGCTCGTCTTCGGCCTGCTGGTGACCCCGCACGCCGGGTGGTCCGCGGACGATCTTCGGATCGTGGTGTGGCTGTCCGCCCACCACGTCGCGGTGCTGGGCGCAGTCGCCGGCGCCCTGGCGCTGGTCCTGTCCCCCGGCACGGCCCTGGTCTGGCTCGCGCTGGCCGGTGGGCTGGCCGCCCGGACCCGGGGCTGGCGGTACGGGGTGCTGGTGTTCCTGGTCGGCGGCGCCGACCTCGCCGGCGCGCTCGTCATCAAGCTGCTGGTGCGCCGGTCACGCCCGGACGTCACCGCGTTGGCGCACCCCCCGGCGGTGGACCACGGCTTCTCCTACCCCAGCGGGCACACCGTGGTGGCCACGGTGGTGGTGCTCGCCGTCCTCGTGGCGCTCGGCCGCCGGAACGCCCGATGGACGGTTCCGGTCGGCGCCGTGGTGGTCCTGGTGGCGGCGGCGTCACGGGTCTACCTCGGGGTGCACTACCCGTCCGACGTGGTGGCCGCCGTCGTGTACGGCGTCGGCGCCGTCCCCGTGCTGGTCGGCCTGCTCGGCACCCCGCCGGCTCGCAGCGTGCTGGGCCGGCTGAACCTCCTGCCGGCACCCGCCATGCCGGCTCGTCGTGAAGGAGCCGCCCTGTGATCACCGCCCTGTCCGCCGGACTGTCCATCTCGCCCGGTCCGCTGCTGCACTCGCTGGGACCGTGGGCGCTGGTGGGGATCGCCGTCATGATCTTCATCGAGTCCGGGGTGCTCTTCCCGTTCCTGCCCGGCGACTCGTTGATCCTCACCGCGGTGATGCTGCACACCCAGCTGGGTCTGTCGCCGCTGGCGATCGGCGTGGTCGCGTTCGTGGCGGCCGTGGCCGGCGACCAGGCGGGGTACTGGCTGGGCCACCGCTACGGCCGCCGGTTCTTCACCCCGGACGCGCGGGTGCTGACGACCGCGCGGCTCGCCGAGGCGGAGCGCTTCTTCGAGCGGTACGGGCCGGTGTCCCTGGTACTGGCCAGGTTCGTGCCGATCGTGCGCACGTACGTCCCGCTCGTCGCCGGCACGGCGCGGCTGCGCTATCGCCGGTTCGTCGTCTGGAACGTCACCGGCGCGCTGCTGTGGGTCGCCGGGCTGAGCGTCGTCGCGCTGCTGCTCGGCGGCATCCCGTTCGTCACGCGCAACATCGACCTGCTGGCCGTCGTGGTCGTCGTCGTCTCGCTGGTCCCGATCGCGACCGCCGCGCTGCGTCGCCGCGGCCGCGAGCCGGCCGGCGAGCCGGAGGACGCGCAGCCCCTGACGGCCGTCCCGAGCCAGCGGGGGGCATGACCGGCGCTGCTGTCCCGCCGCGGCCACCCGACGTTCGTGACCAGGTGGCGGGGCGCGCGTGCCACAGGGCGACCCCGCCGCGGCGGGTCCGGCGGGTAGCCTGCCCCCAGGATCGGTGGGGGCGGAGCCGCGAAGGCACCGCGGTGCGCCCTGGTCGCACAGGACGCCCGCCCGGTGCGACGAATGGCGCTTGCTCACCAGCTCCGGAGGGTGGACCACGTGAGAGCCGGGACGACCGCGCGCCGAGCCGCGCTGCGGCTGACGGTGGCCTACGCGCTGATCCAGCTCGCCGCCTACGCCGTGGTGGCCGTCGGCCTCTACGCGTTCGTGACGGGCACGGCCGACCGCTCGGCGGCACACGGCGCCGCGGCGACCGCGGCCGAGGGCGCGGCGGCCGGCTTCGCGCAGCTCCGCCGCGGCCTCGTGCTGTCGTTGCCGGTGCAGCTGGTCCTCGCCACGGCGCTCGGCCACCTCATGGCTCGTCGCGCGTTGCGTCCGGTGCGCGCCGACCTGGAGGCACAGCAACGGTTCCTCGACAACGCGGCGCACGAGTTCCGCACGCCGCTGAGCGTGCTGCAGTCCGACATCGAGCTCACCCTGAGCCGTCCCCGCAGCGGTCCCGAGTACGTCCATGCCCTGGAGGACGCCCTCGTGGACGTCTCCGGCCTGACCACGCTGACCACCGACCTCCTCGTCCTCGCCCGCGGCACCTCGGACCACGACGGCCTCCCCGTGCAGAGCGTGTCCCTGCTGTCGGTGGCGACCACCGCCCGAGCCCGCGCGCTGCACGCCAGCACCGACGCGGCCCCCGTCGACATCCAGGCCTCGCACGACGTGCACGTACCCGGATCACCGGAGCTGCTCGCCCGAGCGGTGGGGAACCTGCTCGACAACGCGCTGCACCACACGCCACCCACCGGCACCGTGACGGTCGTCCTCGCGCAGGACGCCACGACGGCAACCGTGCGCGTGATCGACGACGGGACCGGAATGACGCCGGCCGCCCGGCGTCGAGCCTTCGACAGGTTCTGGCGGGACGCCGAGTCGAGCACGTACCCGGGCCACGGCCTCGGTCTGGCCCTGGTGGCGCAGATCGCGGCGGCCCACCACGGGCGGGCAGACATCAGCCCCACCCCCGGCGGCGGGACGACGGTCACGTTGACCCTGCCGCGGTGAGGCCGATGCCCGCCGACGCGCGACGTGGGCCCGTCACCTGCGGATCACCACGCGGAGCGGCCCCGCGCCTGGCGTGCGACCGGGTGCGCGAGAATCGCAGCCGTGAGCTGGTGGACGCCGACGAGCACTCCTCAGCGATGAGCACTCCGACCCGACGCCTGTCGCTGCTGCTGCTGGAGGACGACCCACGCCTGGGTCCGGTGGTGGCCGAGCTGCTCGGCGACACGTACGACGTCACGCTCGTCGCCGACGGCGGCCAGGCCCTCGACCTGGCCGTCGACGGCACGTTCGACGTGCTCGTGCTGGACCGGCGGGTCCCCACGCTCGACGGCGTGGAGGTGGTGCGCCGGCTGCGCGCGCTGCACCGGGTCACGCCCGTGCTGCTGCTGACCGCCCTGGGGACCACCGCCGACACCGTCGAGGGCCTCGATGCCGGGGCCGACGACTACCTGGTCAAGCCCTTCCAGTTCGACGAGCTGCTCGCCCGGCTGCGGGCCCTGACCCGCAACCACGCCGGTCCCCTCACCGACATCGGCGCCTGGACGTACCGTCCCGGCTCGGGTGAGATCTTCTCGCCGTACGAGGGCCGGATCGCGCTGACCGTCCGGGAGGACGCGCTGCTCGCGCTGCTGGCCGCCAAACCCGACCGGGTGTTCACGCGCCAGCAGATCCTGGCCGCGGTGTTCCCGCGCGGTGGCGCCGAGGGCACCGTCGACGCCTACGTCCACTACCTGCGGCGCAAGACGGACGACGACCTGATCGACACCGTCCGCGGCCGCGGGTACCGGCTGGGGCACCCGTGAGCGAGCCCACCAGGATGCCCACCGACGCGCGTCGGGCGATGCGCACCTCCGTGATGTCGATCGGGCTGGCCGTCGCGATCACGGCAGCCGTCCTGGTCGCGGGCGTGCTGGGCGTCACCGCCGTCTACCTGTGGACGCAGTCCGACCCCGCCGAACAGCTCGAACCGGCCAAGCCCGGCGACCTGCGGCTGTCGATCGACGCCGGTCACGTGCTGCTCGGCCTCGGCCTCGTCGGGGCGGCCGCGGTGCTGATCGCCGGCGTGGCCACCGTGTTCATCGCCCGCCGGGCGGTCCGGCCGCTCGAGGACGCCTTCGCCCGCCAACGCCGGTTCGTCGCCGACGCCAGCCACGAGCTGCGCACCCCGCTGACCGTGCTGCACGCCAGGATCCAGCTGCTGCAGCGCCGCGTCGGCCCCGACTCCCCCGCCACCCCGATCGCGCTGGAGCTGGCCGACGACGTCCAGGCCCTCATCAGCATCCTCAACGACCTCATCGACGCGTCCGCCGTGGCGGACGCACCCCTCTCCGACGAGCCGGCCGAGCTCCGCGCGGTCCTCGACGCCGCCGTCACCGCCACCCAGCCGTCCGCCGCCGAGCACGGCGTGACGATCCGCCTCGAGGCCCCTGCCCAGGTGTCCGTCCGCATGCCCGCCCCCCAGCTCAGCCGCTGCACCCTGGCGCTGCTCGACAACGCCCTGGAGCACTCCCCGGCCGGCGCCGCGATCACGGTGACCGTGCACCCGGCGGGCCGCTTCGTCTCCGTGGACGTGCACGACGACGGCCCGACCATCGCCGGCGCCGATGCCGAGCGGGTGTTCGACCGCTTCGCCCACCGCTCGTCCGACCCCACCGCCGGGAGCGACCCGGCCACGCCCCGATCGGGCGCCCGCCACGGTCTCGGCCTCTTCCTCGTCCGCGAGATCGTCACCCGCCACGGCGGCACGGCCGCCGTCGTGCCCGCCACCGGCGCCGGCAGCACCATCCGCCTCCTGCTGCCCGCCGACTGACCCCGGTCGGGGGGGCGGGGGACGGCACCCACCGTCGGATGAACGGTCGCCTCCCTCGCCGGTGGCGCGAGGCCGGTCGCCGAACCGACCGGCCGGTGAGGGCTAGGGCCGAGCCGCGCGGACGGCCTCGCGGGCCTCGACGAACGCCTGCACGCATGTCGCGATGTCCTGCGGGGAGTGTGCGGCGGAGATCTGGACGCGGATCCGTGACCTGCCCAGCGGCACCACCGGGTAGGAGAACGGGATCACGTAGACACCGCGCTCCAGCAGCGCGTCGGCGATCGCGACGGCCTCGTGCGCGTCCGGGAACATCACCGGGATGATGGCGTGCTCGCCCGGCAGCAGGTCGAACCCGGCGGCCTGCATCCGCTCGCGGAAGTCCGCCGCGTTCGCCCACAGCCGCTCACGCTGCGCGGCACCGTCCGCCACCAGGTCCAGGGCGACGAGGGACGCGGCGACCACCGACGGCGGCACGGCGTTGGAGAACAGGTAGGGCCGCGCCCGCTGCCGCAGCAGCTCGACGATCTCGGCGCGTGCGCTGATGTACCCGCCGGATGCGCCGCCGAGCGCCTTACCGAGCGTTCCGGAGACGATGTCGACCCGGTCCTGCACGCCGAACAGCTCCGGGGTGCCCGCGCCGGACGGGCCGACGAAGCCCACCGCGTGCGAGTCGTCGACCATGACGAGCGCGTCGTACCGCTCGGCGAGGTCGCAGATGGCGTCGAGCGGCGCGAGGTACCCGTCCATGGAGAAGACGCCGTCGGTGACGACGAGGCGGCGGTGAGCGCCGCTCGCCGCTTGGAGCTGCGCCTCGAGGTCGGCCATGTCGCGGTTCCGGTACCGCAGGCGCTGCGCCTTGCACAGCCGGATGCCGTCGATGATCGACGCGTGGTTGAGCTCGTCGGAGATCACCGCGTCCTGCTCGCCGAGCAGCACCTCGAACACGCCGCCGTTGGCGTCGAAGCACGACGGGAAGAGGATCGTCGCCTCGGTGCGCAGGAAGGCCGAGATCTTCTGCTCCAGCTCGACGTGCTGGGTCTGCGTGCCGCAGATGAAGCGCACGCTCGCCATCCCGAAGCCCCACTCGTCGAGCGCGGCCTTCGCCGCCCCGACCAGGCGCGGGTCGTCGGCGAACCCCAGGTAGTTGTTCGCGCAGAAGTTCAGCACGCTGCGTCCGGCGGCCGTCACGTGCGCAGACTGCGGGGAGGCGAGCTGACGCTCCGTCTTGTACAGCCCGGCCGCCCTGATCTCCGCGAGGGTGCTCTCGAGCTCGCCGCGAACCGTGGAGTACATGGTCTAGTCCTCGTCCCAGTCGATGATGACCTTGCCCCGGTCTCCGCTGCGGGCGGCTGCGAACGCCTCCTGCCAGCGGGACGCCGGGAACCGGTCCGTGATGACGCGTGAGACGTCCAGCCCGGTGCTCACCAGCGCGGTCATCGTGTACCAGGTCTCGAACATCTCCCGGCCGTAGATCCCCTTGATGGTGATCATGTGGGACACGACCTTCGCCCAGTCGACGGCGATGGGCCGGCTCGGCAGCCCGAGCAGGGCCACCCGGGCACCGTGCGTCAGGTTGTCGAGCATCTCCGGCAGGGCGCCGGCGTTCCCGCTCATCTCCAGGCCGATGTCGAACCCCTCGTGCATGCCGAGCCGCCCCTGGGCGGAGGCGATCCGGTCGCGGGCCACGTTGATGGCGAGGTCCACGCCCATGCTCCGCGCCAGCTCCAGGCGGGCATCGTTGACGTCCGTCACGACGACGAACCGCGCGCCGACGTGCCGGGCGACGGCCGCGGCCATCAGCCCGATCGGCCCCGCCCCGGTGATGAGCACGTCCTCGCCGACGAGCGGGAACGACAGCGCGGTGTGGACCGCGTTGCCCAGCGGGTCGAAGATGGCGGCCAGGTCGGGGTCGATGTCGTCCGGGTGGTGCCACACGTTGCTCTCGGGCACGACGACGTACTCGGCGAAGGCCCCGTCGCGGTTGACGCCCAGGCTCGAGACCCGGATGCACAGGTGCCGCCGGCCGGCGCGGCAGTTGCGGCACTGGCCGCACACCACGTGGCCCTCGGCGGAGACGAGGTCGCCCACCTTCACCGAACCGACGTCGTCACCCACCTCGACGACCCGGCCGGAGAACTCGTGGCCGGGGACCAGCGGCGCGTCGATCGCACCGGCCGCCCAGGCGTCCCACTGCTCGATGTGCAGGTCGGTGCCGCAGATGCCGGTGCGTCGGACGCGGATCTTCACGTCCTTGCGGCCCGGCGTCGGTTCGGGCCGCTCGGTCAACGTCAGACCGGGCGCCGCAGCACTCTTGTAGAGGGCTCTCATCGCGCGAACTCCAGCTGTCAGGTGTCCGGCCGTCGGACGGCCGGCGCAACGGGGGTAACCGTCCTCGCAGCGTAGGGCCCCGACCCCCGAGGAACCGGCACCCGCCACCGCGACGCCACGACCTGCACGCACGGACCTCCGCCGAGGCCCGCGCGTCTCAAGCCAGCGGGCGGATCGCTGTGGCGTGCGCCTGCACCCGGGTCTGGAACATCGCCTGGTAGAACTCGACCGCGGCGCCCTGGGCCCCGGCGATGTCACCCGCGCGCGCAGCGGCCTCGATGTCGCCGGTCAGGTCCCAGCCGGCATCGGCGCCGGGACGGTGCGGCTCGGGCGGGTGAACGACGACGTCGACCTCGTAGCCGTCGCAGCGACCGGTCGGATAGGTCATCGCCGCGGCCGGGCACCACAGATCCAGCGTGCCCGTCCCGTCGGACACCTCCCACCGGCTTCCGGCGTCCGATGACGTCGTGCGCCCGACGCGGACCTGGATCGTTCCCGTCACCTCGACGCCGGCCGCCGCCTGCGCGAGCAGCACGGCGATCGTCGTCGTCGCGCCGCGCGGGCGCAACGCGTCGCCGTCGAGCTCCTCGGCGGCCCACCAGTGAGCGGGCCACGTGGCGGGCTCGTCCCCGATGTGGCGGACGCTGCCCAGGCGGCCGAGGGGGCCGGCCGCGGCCACCCGGGCGTCCCGCATCTGCGTCCAGTCGCCCTCGCCGTTGAACACCGGCCACGACGTGCCCTCGTGGTGCACCCAGGAGAACTCCCCGGCCTCGATCCACATCGCCAGGAGGTCGACGTAGTCGGCCAGCGACGGGGCGGCCACCCGGTACCCGTCTCCCCCGGCGTAGGCCCACGCCAGCAGCGGACCGCCCGACCCCTGGCCGTCCTCGAGCTCGACGGACAGGGACGCCCACGACTCGTAGAACACCGGGAAGAGCAGCCGCGGGTACATGAGCGGCCGCGTGTCGCGGTGCATCAGCCAGCCGTCGAGGGCGAACTTCGGTCCGCTGGGCCGGGGCGTCGGCGCCACCCGGACGGTGGTCGGGTCGATCCTGCGCCAGAACCGGTCGACCTCCTCCGGCAGCCGAAGCGGTGCGATCCGCTCACGGACGAGCTGGAGCTGCGCGTCCACGCCGGCCGGAGCCGGCCCGATCGGATCCAGCCCGGCACGCTCGTGCGCCGCGATCAGGGCGTCCAGCGCCGTGTCGATGTCCACCGCCCCCATGGCCGGTATGTCGGCAACCGGCCTGCGGAACCTGAGTCGACCGGCCACCGGCCTGCCGCCCCGACGCCCGGCCCGGCCACGGCGCGTCATCGGCGGCCGGCCACGCGCGGCGCCCGCCCGCGCAGAGGCAGCCAGAGGCATGAACGACCACCGGCTGTGTCCGGCCGTCGTCGGGGACCTCCCGACGATCCTGCGAGCCGAACGGGACCACGTCGCCACGGTGGAACCGGGGCAGATGGCCAGCCGGACCGGCGCGATCGACCGCAACCTGACCCTCTGGATCGAGCACCTGGACCGCGCCCCGGTCCTCGAGCCCGACGCCGAGGTAGGCCAGACGACCGCGGGCTTCGTGATGTGGATGCCGGACGGCGCCGAGCCCACCGTCCCGTCCGCGACGTCGATCACCCTCCAGGTGCCGCCCGCGCACCGTCGGCGCGGCCTGGGCACGCGGCTGCCGGAGGCCTTCGCCACCCAGGCCGGCGCCGCGGGCGCTCGGGTCCTCCGGCCGGGTGTCCGCGTGGGCAACCCGGCCCGCGGCCCGTACCCGCAGGCCGGGTACGGCTCGTCGGACGCGCCGGCGCCGCCCTGCTCGACGAACGCGCGGCTTCGAGCCGGCGCCCGACGCGAGCCTCGCAGCAGGTCGCGTCCAGGGAGCCGGCCGACCGCCCGCTACAGGCGACCGGTCAGCGCCTGCAGCCCGAGGCTGCTGCTCGCCACCGCGATCCACAGCACGCCGCCGAGAGCGAGCGGTCGCCACCCGGCACGGCGCAGGCCCTCCACCGGCGTGAGCAGCCCCACGCCAGCGAGCGCGACGGCCGTGAGCACCCGCGCCGTCCAGTCCACGCCCGGCAGCCAGCCCGGCGGCACCACACCCGTGCTGTTCACGCCTGCGGCGACGAGGAACAGGACGAGGAACGGCGGCACCAGCCGGGACCACCGCAGCGTCGGTGCGGGTCCGCCGTCCGCCGTGGCCGCGGCCCGCGCCCGGCGATGGGCGCCGACCGCCAGCCCCAGGGAGATCGGCACGATCATCAGGGTCCGCGTCAGCTTGACGACCACCGCGGTAGCCAGGGCGCTCGCCCCGAAGACGGTCCCGGCCGCGACCACGGACGAGGTGTCGTTGATCGCGGTGCCGGCCCACAGGCCGAACGCCGCCTGCGACAGCCCCATCGCGTGGCCGATCAACGGGAACAGCACCGCGGCCAGGGCGTTGAACAGGAAGATCGTGGTGATGGCGGTGGCGATCGCCACCTCGGAAGCCCCGATGACGGCACTGGTGGTTGCGATCGCCGAGGCGCCGCAGATGGCCGTCCCGACGCCGACCAGGGTGCGCGTCTCGCGGTTGAGCCCCAGGCGCCGGCCGACCAGCGCGGCGCCGACCAGCCCGACCGCCAGCGTGCCGAGCATCACCGGGAGGGCGGACCGACCGGTGCGGACCACCTGGCTGAGCGACAGCCCGAGTCCGAGCAGCACCACGGCGGCCTGCAGCACCTGCTTGGAGGCGAACTTGGCACCGGCACCCAGGTCGAGCAACACGGAGCGCCGCACCAGCACCTCGCGGGTCAGCACGCCGAGCACGATGCCGATCACAGGGCCGCCCACGACCGGGACGAGGACGCCCATCCAGGTGGCGAGGCCGCCGAGCGTCGCTGCGATCAGGAGGCCCGGCCACCGGCGGCTGCGGACGGCGGCCACACTGACGGGGGTCGGGGCGAGGGAGGTCTCGGAGCTGGTCACCCGAGCAGCCTGTGCCCGCGGCGACGTCCTGGCTAGCCGCCGGTCGCCGATCACGTCATAGGCTGCTCCTATGGCAACACTCCCGGCCGCCGCGCCGGACCTGCGCGCCCTCCGTCTCCTCGTCGCCGTGGCGGACGACGGTGGCATCGGTGCGGCCGCACGGGCGCTGGGGATCAGCCAGCCCTCGGCCAGCGACGGTGTCCGCGCGCTCGAGCGGCGGCTCGGGCTCGGGCTCGTCCGACGAGGACGCACGGGCTCGGAGCTGACCGACGCGGGTCGGATCGTCGTGGAGCTCGCACGCCGCGTGCTCGCCGCGACGAGCGACCTGACGGATGCCGCGCGGACCCTGCGCGGCGAGGCCGCCACGCAGCTGACGGTGTGCGCCAGCCTCACGGTGGCCGAGCACCTGGTGCCGCAGTGGCTGGTCAGAATGTCGCACGAGGCACCGGAGATCAGCATCGCCGTGCGGATGGCGAACTCCGCGGACGTGGCCGAGCAGGTGCGCTCCGGAGCGGTCGCCCTGGGGTTCGTCGAGGGCGCGTCCGCACCGCGTGGGCTGCACAGCGCCACGATCTGCACGGACGAGCTCGCGCTCCTGGTGCGGGCCACGCACCCGTGGGCCAGCACGACGACGCCGCTGCAGCCGCGGGACCTCGACGGCGTGCCGCTGGCGCTGCGGGAGCCCGGCTCGGGGACCCGGGACGTGCTCGAGCGCTGGCTCGCCGAGGACGGGGTCCGGCCCACCGCTGCGGTCGAGGTCGCCTCCACCACGGCCCTCGTCGCCGCGGCGCTGTCCGGCGTGGCCCCCACCGTCATCTCCCGGCTCGCGGTGCAGACCGAGCTCGCGGAGGGCCGCCTGGTGCAGGTGCCGCTCGCGGCCGCGCACGCGGCTCACCATCGCGGCAGCCCGTTGCGCCGGCGCATCCGCGCCGTCTGGCGCGGTCCCGCGGCACCCGGGCCGGCGGCGGCACGGCTGCTCGAGGTGATCCTCGAGCGGTGACACGACGTCCGGTCATCAACCTCGAATGCAGAACCACCGCCACGGACCGCCCCAGCGGCACCGGTGACATCGCCGGTCGGAGGCGTCGACGAATGTCGCGTCGCCGGTCGTGTCGGTGGACCTGTTGCGATGCCACTCAAACCACGGGAACTGGCAGAAGCGCAGGTCAGAAGCGATTCTGGTCACGTCTCGGGCCACGACACCTGAGGCGATGCCAACCCCGCGACGACAGCCGAAACGGGCGCGTCAGCCGACCGCGGAGCAAGCTCGCGAGTTGGTCGACACCTACCGTGCCGGCGACTCGACGTACACACTTGCGCGACGGTTCGGGCTGTGCCGGGAGACGGTAGCTGGGCACCTGGAGCGGGCAGGGGTTGACCGGCGAGGTGCGACCGCGCCCGCGGCAACGCGCTCGGTGCCGCGTGTGGCGTCCCAAGTCGGTCGCTCACCTCAGACCCGGTGCCCGGAGAAGAGGATCAGGCTCCGACCTTCCCGTAAGAACCGCAGCGCGGACCGCTCGCTCTAGTCGACCGACAGGCTTGCCTGCGAAACGTCGGTCGCTACTCGATGCGCGGCGGGCGGTAGGCGATGCCTCTGAGGCCAGCGTTCTTCATCGCCGTCGCCACGTCGTCCCGCGCGATCATCACGACACCAACGCCAAACGGAGCGAACAGCGCGTGCCGGTCGAGCTTGGCGCGTGAAAGCACCCACCGGATCGGCAGCCCGCTCGGACCCCAGTCGGTGTACGTCTCGTCGTACATGTCGAACGTCGACGCAAAATGTGGGATGAAGTACTCGTGCTCGACCCCGTCGAACCCGGTGAATGGGGCGTCGATCCATTCGATCTCATCGCCCTCACCCAAGAGCGGCTCGACCACCTCTCGGAACCTTCGTGAGACGAGGCGAATGTCGTGGACCGTCCCGAGCCAATCGGGGAGGTCGGCGTCGCCACGGTGACTCCAGCCGAACGGCAGGCGCCAGCCCGCGTCGATCCGACCGAGCTCAATGAACCGGTACTTCACCGCCGGAGGTTGTGCCGGAACGAAGCCCGCTAGGCCGGCGTCCTCAGTCGGCCCGATCACCCAGAAATCGTTGGCCACGTCTTCCCCCGATTGCACTTCCAGTATGCGACGCGCACGATCGTCGGGTCACCGGTCACCACCCTCGAAACGTACTCGTCGAACCTCGACAGGAATGTCGCGGTGTCAGAAGAGTCGTTGTAGGCGTTCCGCATGTTCCTCAGCACCCATGCGTGGTACTCGGCGGGGTGCGGTCCCAGGTGTGGCATCTGCACCTGGTTCCACGCTCGCGTCGGGTCGTCGAGGCGGAGTGGCGTCGCGCTCGGGTCGCGTGAGTTGACATCGGCAAGGATGTCATTGAACTTGGCGGCCCAGTCTCCGTACTTGGTTGCCATGTGGTGGTACTGGTCTGGCATGGCGTCGATTAGGTCCTTGCGAGCCACATCGTTGAGGCAACTCTTGGGGGGCTTGTTTGCGCCTGATTCCGCGGGGGCTGGGTCTGGACCTGGCTGAACGATCGTCTGGTCCGCGCAGCTGCCGTCGTCGGCGATCAGATCGCAGTTGGGCTCGAGACGTGGCGGCTCAACCGCTGTGACCGCATCGACAAGAGCCCGGATCACCCGCGAGGCGGCGTTTGACGACGATTGAGCTGCGAAGTCGAGACCGACGGGAATGCCGAGCCTCTCGCAGACCAAGAAAGTGTCGGGAACTGAAGCGTCGGGCGCATCTATGCGGACGAACTCGCCCAGTACCTCGCACGCGGTGGGGTCGGCGTACCTGGCTGACAGGTCCGCGATCTTCCGCGCGACGACGTCACTGGTGATTTCGAGTGTCGGCCACGGCTCGTAGTTCATCGTGCCGTCGGGCGTCAGCGTTGCGTTCGGCAAGATGCGGCCTGGGTCCCGGAACACCGAGCAGCGATCCAAGGAGACGGTGTACTCGCCCCACTGGCATTGGTAGTTGTTCGTCCGGTTCGGGTCGACGTACCAGTCCGGACAGGCGATCGCGGCGAGGCCACAGCTCGTCAGGCCTTGCGGGGTCTCCTGGAACAGCCGCAGTAGGCAGGTCGAGTCGACGCAGTCCGGGTAGTTGTCGGGGATCGTTTGGATCGTCGGGTCGGTCGTGATGTTCGGCACGATCGTCTGTCCGGTGCCGCCGCCAGCGGGGAGCCAGTCGACTTTGCCGCTGCTGGCGACCGTGCCCGCGGGACAGGGCAACGCGGCGTAGGGCACGCTCGCGCCGGGGGTCAACGTGACGGTGATGTCTTGGGTGTACGTGGCAGTTGCACCGTCGGCGCCCCTGCACGTCAGGGTTTGGCGCACCGTGCCGGTACCGGCGGGAGTCGAGGGCGGGGTGATCACGTCCCCGGGTGGCACCCAGATCCCGATCGCGGTGTTGTCCGGCTTGCCGTACGAGCGGCCCGGACCGAACTCGATCACGTACCGCTGGCCCGCGCTGATGTGGATCGCCAGGCCCGTTGTATACGGCGAGTTCAACCATCCGCCGATGTTCCAGAGCGTCGCTAGGTTCGGGTGCGTCTGCCCCGTGGGCCAGTCCACCGAGCCGTACAGCACCACCTTGTAGGCCAGCATCATGTAGCGGCCCGGTGATGTCGCGAACGAGAAGGTCCCGGTGGGGTCGCCCGCTTGACCGAAGGCCGGACCGTTGAAACTCACCGTCAGCGGCCTGGTCACCGAGCCGTCGGGCGGCCAGCCGCCGAACGGTGACGGGAACGTGGGGGACACGGAGTAGCCCGCGGGGATCCCGGCGCTCATGGTCAGGCCGGTGGTGCCGTTCGCGCCCACGCTTACCTGGCCCGCCGCCCAACCCTTGATCGCCAGGTAGGCGGCGACCCCGGTGCCGAAGACCCCGGCACCACCCGCGACAGCGGTGCCGAGAGAGACCCCGCTCACGCCCGGGGCCGCACCGGCCGTCCCGGCGACTGTGGACCCCTCCATGAGCGCCTGCGAGGCGCTGACGCCGTTGCCCGTACCGGCCGCAATCGCGTCCGAGTCAGCAAGCACCGCCAGACCCTCGGGCTCACACTGAATCGTGATTTCGCAGATTCCGACTGCCGCGGCCGGAGCCGCGCCTATGCCACTGAGCCCGATGCTGATGGCGGCGGCTGTCGCGGTGGCGGTGAGCAAGTGTCGAGAACGCAACCTGTCCCCCAAAGGTTGGTCCGAGTGTCGGGCGTGACCGAACATAGAGCAGGTCCCGTCCGGGCAAGAGCAGATGGTGCGGATTGACCCGAATGGCCTAACCGGCGTTCGTCGCTCCGCTGGCTGCACGAGTGGATGAAGCACGCAGCCTCAATGCAGGCGGCCCAAGGGCGTTCAGCGCATTCCACTGCGCCGTTAGCGGCTCTTCCCAGCAGAGGGTGTAGTCGGGGTGTGATGCCTGCTCGCGTGTCGGCGTCCGGGTAGGCGTCGAGGTCTTCCGAAGATGGGAGTTCTCACACAGCCCATCCGAAAGACCTCGACGTGCG
>JAJYTJ010000177.1 GCA_021793115.1 Actinomycetes bacterium
CGGCCACCCGAACGCGACGGGGCCGACGATCCCCCGCTGCCGGATGCCCGCATCGGGTCGAGCGCCGGGACCGACGTGCGGAACGGCGTGCGGAACGGTGTGCGGAACGGCGTGGGGAACGGCGTGGGGAACGGCGTGGGGAACCGCGTGGGGAACCGCGTGGGGAACCGCGTGGGGGCTGGCGCCGACGTTGGTCCGGGCACGTGGCCGGGCGTGGCGTCGCGGCCCCTCGTCGTGGTGCTCGCGGCCACCGACCCCGCCAACCCCTACGGCGCCGCCCTGGCGTGGCCAGATCCCCAGGTACCCGACGGCCAGCCACCGCGGCACCGGCCGGGCCGCAAGGCCGGGGCGCTCATCGTCCTCGTGGACGGCGCGCCGGCGCTCTACGTCGAACGGGGCGGGCGTACCACGCTGACGTTCACCACCGACCCCACCGCGCTCGAGGCCGCGGCGGACGCGGTGGGCGAGGCGGTGCGGGCCGGACGTACGGGGCGCCTCACCATCGACACGGTGGACGGCGTGCCGGTGCTGGGCGGCGCGCTGCGCGGTGGCCTCGGCACCGCCCTCGTGGCGGCCGGGTTCACGCCGACGCCGAGCGGTCTGCGCCTGCGGGACCAGCCGTGAAGCCGGCGGTCGGGACCGACCGGCGGGTCGCGCGGCCTCCCGTCGACGTCCGGGCCGCAGAGCGCGGCGCCGGCCTGGCCAGGGGGCGCGCCCGTGCCTGAGGGCGACATCCTGCGGCGCACGGCCGCGGCGCTGGACGCGGTCCTCGCCGGCCGCGGGCTGGTGCGGGCGGAGCTGCGCTGGCCGTCCGCGGGCGGCATCGACCTCGTGGGCCGCACCGTGCTGGGCACGCGCCCCTACGGCAAGCACCTGCTCACGCGGCTGGACGACGGCCGGACCGTGCGCACACACCTGCGCATGGACGGGATGTGGCGTGTGCGCCACGCCGGCGACCCGCAGGTGCCGATCGGCCGGCCGGACGTGCGCGCCGTGCTGGCCACCGAGGCCGGCACGGCGGTCGGCATCCTGCTCGGCATGCTGGACGTGGTCCGGACCCGGGACGAGCAGCGCCTCGTCGGCACCCTGGGTCCCGACCTGCTGGACGACACGTTCGACCCGGGCGACGGCCCGGCGACCGGGATCCCGCCGGGCCGGACCGGCCCGCTGGGCATCGACGCTCCCGGCGGCATGGCCGCCATCCCGCCGGGACCGGGGATCGACGAGGCGCTGCGCCGCTGGGCCGCGTGCGGTGCGACGCCGGTGGCCGAGGTGCTGCTCGACCAGCACGTGGTGGCCGGGATCGGCACCATCTTCATGGCGGAGTCGCTGTTCGCGCTCCGGCTATGGCCGTGGACCCCGGCCGACGAGGTACACGACCCGGCCCGGGTGCTGCGCACCGCCCGCCGCCTCATGTCCGACTCGGTGCGCCTGCGCACGCCGCCGGGCCGCGTCCACGCCCGGGAGGGCCTGCGCTGCGTGCGCTGCGGCGGGCTCGTCGCCCGCGACCAGGCGCGGCGACCACCCATGCAGCGACCCGTGTTCTGGTGCCCGCGCTGCCAGGCGGCACCGCGCACGCCGCCCCGGACCTAGCCGATCCGGTACCGGTGTCCGGCGGTCGTGACCTGGAGACACCGAGCCGTCAGCCGACGGGCGCGAGCTCCGCCCCGCGGCCCCAGCCGTCGAAGGCCAGGTCAGCGGGCACCGTGTCCGGGATCAGCAGACCCTCGGCCACGGCGATCCGGTCTGCCGCCTCGCGCAGCACGAGCGACATCGGTACGTCGAGCGCGTCGCAGATGCTCCACAGCAGCTCGCTCGACGCCTCCTTCTGCCCGCGCTCGACCTCGGAGAGGTACCCGAGCGACACCCGGGCCGCGGACGACACCTCGCGGAGGGTCCGCCCCTGACGCTGCCGTGCATCGCGCAGCACATCACCGATGTGGTGTCGAAGGACCACCATGTGGGCTCCCCCCTTCGTGTCACGAGCCGGGCCCGAGCCCGGCGCTCCCGTCCGACCGTTCGCCGCGACAGCCGCTCGCGCGTCTGCCGGACGATGTCCACCGTACCGTGAGCCTGTGACACGTGCCCCGTCGCGGCGGCCCAACGGCCGGTTGACCATCACGGCGGGTTCAACGTGGCGTGGCCGCATCCTGTTCCCCGGCGCCCCCGAGGGCCGCCAGGGCCAGCTCGAGCACCCCGCGCACCGTCGCGGCCCGCACGGCGGCCCGATCGCCGGGGAGGGTCCACGAGCCGACGCGCGTGAGCACCGGCGTCACGACCGCGACGTGCACCGTCCCGGGGGGCCAGCCGTCCTGCGGGTCGGGTCCGGCCACGCCGGTGGTGGCGAGCCCGACGTCGGACCCCAGCCGCTCCCGCACGCCGGCCGCCATGGCGGCGGCCACCGCAGGATCCACCGCGCCGCGCGCGGCGAGCAGCTCGCCGCTCACGCCGAGCAGCGCGGCCTTGAGGTCGGTCGCATAGGCGACGACGCCGCCGCGCAGCACGCGTGAGGCGCCCGGAACGTCGACGAGCCGCGCGCACACCGCACCGCCCGTGAGGGACTCCGCGACGGACAGCGACCAGCCCGCGGTCTCCAGCGTCGCCAGCAGCCGCGCCGCGACGTCGGCGTCCCGCTCTGCCGGGCCGGGCACGTCAGACGCCGGCGGGACGAGCGGGTCCGGCCGCGTCGTTCGTCGGGCCGGGAACCGGGCCCGGAGCCGACGAGCCCGTCGCGGCTTCCCGGGCCGCAGGTCCCGCCGGGGCGCCCGCCTTCGCGCGCAGCGCCGCGGCGTCGCGCCAGACCCGGACCGCGGTGCGCACGTAGTCCAGACCCGTCACCACGGTGAGGACCACCGCAACGACCATGAGGACCCACGCGACCGCCGTCAGCCAGCCCGGCAGGGAGTGCAGCGGCAGGAGGAACACGGCGATCGCCGCGGTCTGCAGCACCGTCTTGAGCTTGCCGCCCTTGGACGCCGGCAGCACGAGGTAGCGCAGCAGGAAGAAGCGCATGACCGTGATGCCCAGCTCGCGCACGAGGATGACGACCGTCACCCACCACGGCAGGTTTCCGAGCACCGACAGGCAGACGAGCGCGGCGCCCATGAGCAGCTTGTCGGCGATGGGGTCGAGCATCTTGCCGAGGTCGGTGACGAGGTTGTTGCGCCGGGCGATCCAGCCGTCGAACCGGTCGGTCGCCGCCGCCAGGAGGAACAGCCCGAGCGCCACCAGGCGCATCGCGACGCCATGGCCGTGGTCCCACAGGAGGGCCACGACGAACACCGGCACGAGCACGATGCGCAGCACCGTGAGCACGTTCGCCGGGTTCCAGGCGGAGGGGGCTGCGTCGACCACGCGGCCAGCCTAGGGGCACGGCGCGCGAGTGCGACCCGCCCGGACCGCGCGCCGCCGGCCACGGTCGCCCGGAGGCGACCCGCCGCATGCCGGCGCAGGTGGCGCGCACCACTACCCTCGGGCGCGTGAGGCACGCTCGCACCCGGCCGCGGCCGGTGGTGTCGGTGATCATCGCCGCAGTCCTCGTCGTGGGGGGCGCGGCGGGCGCCGGGTTCGCCGCGTACCGCGCGACCGACGACCCCCCGGGCCCCGGCGTCGACGCCGCCGCCACGCGCGGAACCACCCCCGGGCCCGCCCCCTCGACGGCACCCACCCCGACACCCGCCCCCACCGCGGACCCCGACGCGACCTTCACCATCGTCGCGGCCGGCGACTTCCTCATGCACGGTCCGGTGAACGCCGACGCCGCCACGCCCGGGGGCGGCTACGACTACTCCGCCGAGCTGGCGCCGCTCGACCCGTGGATCCAGGGCGCCGACCTCGCGCTGTGCCACCTCGAGGTGCCCGTCGCGCCGCCCGGCACCAAGCCCAGCGGGTACCCCGTGTTCGGGTCGCCGGCGCAGATCATCCCCGCCATCAAGGCCCAGGGGTGGGACGGCTGCTCGACGGCCTCCAACCACTCGGTGGACCGGGGCTTCGCCGGCATCAGGACGACGCTCGACGACCTCGACGCGGCCGGCCTCGGCCACTCCGGGACCGCACGCAGCGCAGCCGAGGAGGCCACGCCCCAGCTCTACCGGCTGGAGCGGGCGGGCCGCACCATCACCGTCGCGGACATCGCGGCCACCTATGCCACCAACGGGATGCCGGTCGACGCCGACAAGCCCTGGTCCGTGGACCGGATCGACGTGCCCCGCATCGTCGCGCAGGCCACGGCGGCGCGCGCGGCGGGCGCCGACTTCGTCATCGCCACGATCCACGCCGGCAACGAGTACCAGACCCAGCCCGACGCCCAGCAGCAGCAGGTGAGCCAGCAGCTGGCGGACTCCGGCGTCATCGACCTCGTCATCGGCCACCACGTGCACGTGCCGCAGCCCATCGCCAAGCTCACGGGTGGCCCGCGCGGCGAGGGGATGTGGGTGGCCTACGGGCTGGGCAACTACACCTCGAACCAGGACGCGAGCACGGTGGGCATCGCGCGCACCGACTCCGGGATCCTCCTGACGGTCCACGTGACGAGCCAGGGCGCCTTCCCGGCGGAGGGCCGCGCCGCGGGACCGGCGCGCGTCACCGGCGTCGAGTGGACCCCGATCACGGTGGACCGGCGCGGCGGCCACAAGGTCTACGCGATGCCGGACATCGCGCACGGCACGCACACGCTCCCCGCCGCGGAGGTCGCGGCACGAGCGGCGCGTGTCGCGGCTGCCGCCGGCACCGCCGCGCCGGAGCGGACCACTCCCCTGACCCCCACCGGGCCACCCCCGGTCGTCGTGCCCCGCGCCGCCAGCTGAGGCCGAGGGCGACGAGCCCGGCGGCGGGTCCGGGGGCGGCGCCAGGCCGGCGCGGACCACCGACCGCCGATCAGCGACCGCCGATCAGCGATCAGCGATCGTTCCAGTCCTCCTCGGCGTCGTCGTGCCAGTCGTGGGCCACGTCGTCCGCCACCGGCGGTTCGCCGCGCAGCAGCGCCAGCGTCCCGGCGAGGTCGTCGGGCTTGACGAGCACCTCGCGGGCCTTGGACCCCTCGGACGGGCCGACGATCTCGCGCGACTCGAGCAGGTCCATGAGCCGGCCCGCCTTGGCGAACCCCACCCGCAGCTTGCGCTGCAGCATGGACGTCGAGCCGAACTGCGTGGTGATCACCAGCTCGGCGGCCTGCAGCAGCAGGTCGAGGTCGTCGCCGATGTCGTCGTCCACCTGCTTCTTGGCGGGCGCGACGGTGACGTCAGGACGGTAGACCGGCTTCAGCTGACCCTTGACGTGCGCGACCACGGCGTGGATCTCCGACTCGGTCACCCAGGCGCCCTGCGTCCGCATGGGCTTGGCGGCACCCATCGGCAGGAACAGCGCGTCGCCCTGTCCGATGAGCTTCTCGGCACCGGGCTGGTCGAGCACGACGCGCGAGTCCGTCAGCGACGACGTGGCGAAGGCCAGCCGCGACGGGATGTTCGCCTTGATGACGCCCGTCACCACGTCCACCGAGGGGCGCTGCGTGGCGAGCACCAGGTGGATCCCGGCCGCCCGCGCGAGCTGGGTGATGCGCTGGATGGACGCCTCGACGTCCCGCGGCGCCACCATCATGAGGTCCGCCAGCTCGTCGACGACGATCAGCAGGTACGGGTACGGCGCGATCTTCCGCTCGGAGCCCGGCAGCGGCTTGACCTTGCCCGCACGCACGGCGGCGTTGAAGTCGTCGATGTGCTTGAAGCCGAACATCGAGAGGTCGTCGTACCGCGCGTCCATCTCGCGCACCACCCACTCGAGGGCCTCGGCGGCCTTCTTCGGGCTCGTGATGATGGGCGTGATGAGGTGCGGGATGCCCTCGTAGACGGTGAGCTCCACGCGCTTGGGGTCGACGAGGATCATCCGCACCTCGTCGGGGGTCGAGCGCATGAGCACCGAGACGATCATCGAGTTGACGAAGCTCGACTTGCCGGAGCCGGTGGCGCCGGCCACCAGCAGGTGCGGCATCTTGGCGAGGTTCGCGACGACGTAGCCGCCCTCGACGTCCTTGCCGACGCCGACGACGAGCGGGTGCTCGCTGCGCTTGGCGGCGGCCGACCGCAGCACGTCGCCCAGCGCGACGGTCTCGCGGTCGGTGTTGGGGATCTCGATGCCGATGGCCGACTTGCCGGGGATGGGCGACAGGATCCGCACGTCCGCGCTGGCCACGGCGTAGGCGATGTTGCGCGACAGGGCCGTGACGCGCTCGACCTTGACGGCCTGGCCGAGCTCGACCTCGTACCGCGTGACCGTCGGGCCGCGCGTGAAGCCGGTCACCTGCGCGTCGATCTCGAACTGCTCGAGCACGCTGGTCAGCGACTCGACGACGCGGTCGTTGGCGGCCGAGCGGACCTTGTGCGGCGCCCCCTTGGCGAGCACCTCCTCGTCGGGCAGCAGGTAGAGCACGTCGCCGCCGAGCATCGGCTGCTCGCCGGCGGGGACCCGCCGGGTGGGCGGGGCCTCGAGCCGGTGCTCCCCGGCGACCACCGTGGTGGGCACGGTCTCCGCCGCGCGCGCCGCGGCCACCGCCGCGTCGTCGTCCTCGAAGGCGGGCACCACCTGGTGCGCGCGCTCGAACGCCTCGTCGCCGTCGTACCCGTCGAGCGCGTCCTCGTCGGCCAGCGCCGGGGTGTCGGCGCGGCGACGCAGGCGGCCCAGCAGGCCGCGTCCCGGCTCCTTCGCGGGCGGCTCGAGCACCGCGCTGTGGCCCGCGTTGATGACCAGGGGCGCGTCGTCGTCCTCGGCGTCCCGGCCGTGGCCGGACACCCGCTGCCAGCCCGCGCGCAGCCGGGGAACCACCTGGTTCACCGGCGTCGCCGTGACGACGAGCAACCCGAACACCGCCAGCAGCACGAGGAGCACGACGGCGACCACGGGCGTGAGCGCGCCGGCCAGCGGGGTGCCGACGACGTAGCCGACGAGCCCGCCCGAGGCCCGGAGCCGCTCCCAGGCGTCCGTCGCGGGCACGCCCGCGCCGACCTCCCAGATGGCGCACACCGCGACGACGAGCGCCGAGACACCGATGCCGATGCGCGACGACGCCGCGGAGTCCTCCGGGTGCCGCATGAGCCGCACCGACCCCCAGAGCAGCACGAGCGGCACGACGAGCGCGACGCGCCCGACGAGCCCGGCGGTCGCGTCGTGGATCACCGTGCCGGCTGCGCCGGACAGGCCGAACCACTCGCGCGCCGCCACGACCACCGCGAGCGCGAGGAGGAAGAACGCCAGGCCGTCCCGACGGTGCGCCGGGTCGAGGTCGCGTGCCCCACGGCCCACCCGGCGGGCCGTGCCACCGACGAGGTGCGCCACGCCCATCCACGCACCCTTGACGATCCGCACCGGCAGGGCGGGACGGCGCGGCGGCGGCGCGGACCGGCCCCGCGACGCCGGCGGGCGGGTGCCCGAACCGGCGCGCGGTGCGGTCCGCGCGGCGCCCGGCGGGGACGTACGCGTGGCCATGGTCCTCACGGTAGC
>JAJYTJ010000178.1 GCA_021793115.1 Actinomycetes bacterium
CGACGTCGCAGCTGGAGTCTGCCACCACGGCGAGGACCGATCCGTTGGACACACTCATGAGGAACAGGAAGAGGTTGTCCATCTCGACGATCGCCTGGCGCACCTCCCCCGCCTGCAGCTGCCGGGATGCACCGCGGGTGAGGCTCGACATGCCGGAGACGATGGCCGCGAGCTGGTCGCCGCTGGTGCGGTCCAGCTGCTCGGACATCGCCATGAGCAGGCCGTCTGCAGAGACGACGAGCGTGTGGCGCGTGCCGGGCACGGTTCGCACGAAGTTGTCCAGGAGCCACCCGAAATTGGCGGCCTCGGTGCTGAGCGCGGTCACACTTCCTCCTTCACGGCGCAGCTGGAGCGGGCTGCGTCACCGATGCGCACCCGACTGGTGCTCGATGGTGCTGACGACGTCATGAGTTCCCCTCGTCCCGGCCGGCGTCGCGTCGACCGCGAGCCGTGCCTGACTGGAAGCTGGTGAGCCGGGACCGGACCTCCCGAGGGTCACGCTCCGCGGCGGACTCCAGGATCTTCGGCGCCTCCGGCACGGCTGTCGGCACGCGGCGGGTCAGCCGTTCGGAGCCCGCCACCACCTGGGGCCGGTACGCGGAGAGCTGGCTCAGCTCGGACAGTGCCTGCTCCTGGATGTCGGAGCGCAGCGCGAGCATCGCGGCGACCTCGTCGTCCAGCGTGCCGATCCGGGATCCGACGTGCTCCGAGGCCACCGGGTCGCCCGTGGGGGGAGCGACATCGGCCGGTTGCCCGGCGCCGCGGGCGGACGTCCACTCCGGCGTCGACCAGGCGGCAGGTCGCCCGGGTGATCCGTCCGGCACCGTCGCCGGGACCGGCGGGCTCCAGCCGCCCTGCGGTGCCCAGCTGACGGCGGGCGCCGGTGACGGCGCCGGGGACCGCACGGGAAGGACCGGGGCAGGCGCTGCGACAGCGGGTGCGGCTGCGACCGCGGCCGGCGGCTCCTCGTGCCGAGGGAAGACCTCCGGCGCGGCGACGTCCGGCGTGGGGGCCCAGGCCGACGAGCGGGCCGGCAGCGCCGGGCCGGGCGCCGCCGCGGCCGGCGCGGCCGACGGCACGGGCACGGCCGACGGCACGGGCACGGGCACGGGTACGGGCGGCAGCGGCGTCACAGGAAGCGGCGGCAGCAGGGAGGGTACGGGCGCGGCGGGGGCGGAACGCTCCTTGCGCCGCCCGAACCATCCCCGACGGGGCGGCTGGCCCTCGGCACCGCCGTGAACCACGTCGTTGAACGACTCCGTGGCGGCGCTCGGCGCCCACTGCGGCGTCACGGGCAGCACCACCGGCGCCAGCGCCGGGTCGGCGGCCGGCGCCGCGGTCTCGACCGCTACCGGCTCAGCGACCAGCGCCGGGAGCGCCTCGAACGGAGCCGGCTCGACCACCGGCTGCTCCAGCGCCGCGACGGTCGGCGGCTCGAGCGGGCCGTCGGCCACGGACCACGGAGCCGGGGCTTCGGCCTCGGTGACCAGGCCCTCCGCCTCGAGCTGCGGCACGCTCCATGTACCCGCCCCGGCGTCCCAGCCCGGCCAGCCCGGAGCGTCGCCGGGGTCCTGCCCGTCGGTCGCCGACGGCACGGCGAGCGTCTCGGACCCGGGGAAGCCTGCAGGCTCCGCCACCACCGGCAACGCACCGGTCGCCCATGCCCGCGCCTCGTCGAGCGACCGTCCGAACGGCGCATAAGGCGCCGTCTCGTCGACCACCGGGTCGGACGTCGTGGCCCAGCCGGACAGGTCCCCGAACGCGTCCGGCTGCGGCTCGAACGCGGGCACGTCCGCGGCGGGCACTGCCCACTGCGCCAGGTCCACCTCGGGCGGTGTCCACTGCTCCACCGCGCTCTCGTCGTCCTGCACCGGCGCCGCCGAGGCGACCGGGGCAGCCTGCTCGTCGGCGGCCGGAGCCTGCGGTTCCCACGGCTCGAATCCGACGGGATCGAACGTCGGCGCCGGCCCGCTCACCAGGTCAGGAGCGAACGACGAGGGCACGAACTCGTCCCTGGTGCGCTGCGGCAGGGCGGGCGACGACCACAGCGGCGCGGCGTTGTCAGCCAGCGGCGCGGCGGGCGCCTCGTCCAGCGTCCGGGTCTCGTTCGTCACCGGACCGGGGGCCCACTCCTCGTCGGGCGCCAGGCCGGGCACGACGAACGCGGGCGCCTCCGGCTCGGCCGGAACCGGGGCGGGCGGGGTGGGCGCCAGGTCGGCACGGCCGCGGAAGCCGGCGAACATGCCGGCGCGCGCCGCCGGGTCGGCCACGATGCGACCGCGACCGACGCCGTCGTCGATCGGTGTGCTCGGCGTGGTGGCGGCCGGCTGCCGGCTGGGCAGCTCGCCCGCGCCGTTCGAGCTCGGGACGCGCCGGTCCGGAACGACGAGCGGCGACCAGTCGCCCCCGCCCGTCGTCAGCTCGTCCGACAGCGAGCTCGCCTCGAGGTCCGGCAGGACGATCGCGTCCTCGTCGAAGGACACCCGCGCCGGAGGCCGCGGCGGCAGCGTGGCACGGCGGCGGGGCAGACCCTGCTCGGTGATGCCCTCGGTCAGCGCCGCGAGGTCGACCTCGGTGACCTCGGGGACCTCCAGGTCGTCGAGCGCAGCCGTGTCGCCGTAGACGCCCAGCGGGGACGCCTCGGTGGACTGGAACAGCGTGGCGGGGAACCGCACCACGGCCTCGGTCCCGGTGCTGCCGCGACCGTCCTTGCGCAGCTCCACCTCGGCACCGAGCCGCTGCGCCAGCCGGCCGACGACGAACAGGCCGAGCCGCTGTGCGCCGAGCGCGTCGCTGGCGGAGGTCGCACGGATCTTCTGGTTCGCGGCGACGAGCTCGGCATCGGACATGCCGAGGCCCTGGTCGGCGATGCGGACCTCGACGAAGGCGCCGGCGACGGCGGTGGTGACGACCACCGGGGTCTCCGGCTCGGAGAACACGGTGGCGTTCTCCAGCAGCTCCGCGAGCAGGTGTGCGGCGGGCAGCGCGTTGAACCCGAGCATGTGCGGGTCCGCCTGCAGGTCGAGCTCGACGCGGTCGTACTGCTCGATCTCCGAGGACGCGGTGCGGACCACGTCGGACAGCGGCAGGGCGTCGCGCAGGCGGCGGCCGGAGTCGATGCCGGCGAGGACCAGGAGCGACTCGGCGTTGCGGCGCATCCGGGTGGCGAGGTGGTCCAGCCGGAACAGGTTGGCCAGCGCCTGCGGGTCCTCCTCCGTACGCTCCAGGGAGTCGATGAAGGACAGCTGGCGGTTGAGGAGCACCTGGTCGCGGCGGGCGACGTTGACGAACATCTCGGCGATGGAGCCACGCAGGGCCGCCTGCTCCTGCGCCACCTGGAACGTCGTCTGGTTCACCGCGTTGAACGCGCCGGCCAGGCGGCCCACCTCGTCGCGCGACGTCACCGGGATCTGCGGCGCGGACATCTGCGGACCCTCGCCCGGGCTCTGCACCTGCTCGACGAGGTGCGGCAGCTCCTCGCGCAGGTCGGTCGCCGCGGCGGTCAGGCGACGGAGCGGGACGACGATGCCTCGGGCGATGACGCTGGCCAGGATGAACGACAGGATGATCGCGACGACGGTGATGCCGCCGGTGAGCACGGCGCGCTGCTGCGCGGCGGTGATGGCCTGCGACGCCAGCGTGCTGGCCGAGCTCAGGACGCTGTCGGAGACCTGGCCGAGGCTCGTCACCTGGGCGTTGATCTCGTCCTGGAAGGACTTCGTCGAGACCGAGGACATCTGCAGCGAGTCGCCGGTGCCGATGAGCAGGCGGTCTCGCTGGAAGCCCGCGTTCGGGTCGGTTCCGGGCAGTGCGAGGCCGATGCCCAGTCCGGCGACGGACGCGCGGGCGGCGTCGCGGTAGACCTCGGTCTCGTTCGCCAGGGCCGTGTAGGCCTGACCCAGCGTGGCGTTGGCGAAGCTGTTGACGAGCAGCGCGTGGCCGTCGATCTCCTCCTGCACGAGATCTCGGACGGTGCGGGCGATGTCGGTGTACGCGGAGATGTAGGACGCCACGAGCCGGTTGTTGATCTGCTGCGCGAGGTCCTGGATGAGCACGACCTGGTCGTCGACGATGGTGCTGTAGTCGGAACGCACGAGCGCCGTCTGACCGGAGTCGTGCTCCTGACGCGCCTGCGGCAGCGCGGTCGTCAGGTCCTGCCGCACCTGGCCGACGTCGCCGGCGGCGGTGGCGGACAGCGCCGACAGGTCGATCGCGGTCATCTTGGGCACGAAGTCCGCCACCGCGGCGTCGGTCGTCGTCCGAGCGGCGGCGACCTGGTCCCTCGTGCCGCCGACGAGCGAGAGGGCGCGCTCGTCGTTCAGCGCGTTGTTGAGGGCCACGGCCGAGTTCGCGGCCGCCACGACGTTGCGCACGTTCTGCGCGGTCCGCAGGTTCTGGAAGGACTGCCACGAGATGAAGGCACCAGCGAGGACGACGACGAGCATCGGCACCGCGAGGACCGCAAGCACCTTGGCCCTGATGCCCAGACGTCTCAGCATGTCGTTCCCTTCCTCAGCGCCACACGTTGCGGCCTGGGAGACCCCCGTTCGGAGGAATCGGCTCGTCGTCGATGCACCATGAGCCCCCGCGGGGAGTTTGCCACGGACGTCACCCGGACGTGAACGGGCGGTGCCCGGTTCGCCCGGCTCGTCCTGCGGCTTCGCGACCTCGGTACGCGACCTACAGTGCACGGGTGCGCGCGATCGTCATCACCGGTCCCGACCGGTCCCTGATCCTCACGGACGTCCCGGAGCCGGTACCCGGCCCGGACGACCTCCTGGTCGACGTCGCCGCCGCGGGCGTCAACCGTGCCGACCTGCTGCAGGCGGCGGGGCTGTACCCCCCACCCCCCGGCGCGCCGCAGTGGCCCGGGCTCGAGGTGTCCGGCACGGTCGCCGCGGTCGGCGGCGCCGTCACGGGGTGGACGGTCGGAGACCGGCTCGTCGCCCTGCTGCCGGGCGGCGGGTACGCGCAGCGCGTCGCGGTGCCGGCCGGTCTGGCGCTGCCGGTCGGTGACGACCTGGACCTCGTCGACGCCGCCGGCCTGCCCGAGGCGCTCGCGACAGTGTGGTCGACGCTCGCGCGCGCCGGCTTCTCCGCCGGCGACTCGGTGCTGGTGCGGGGCGGCTCCGGCGGCATCGGCACGGTGGCCGTGCAGCTCGCCCGGGCGGCGGGCGCCCGGGTGCTGGCGACCGCCGGCGGGGCCGAGCGGTGCGCCCGGGTCCGGGCGCTGGGCGTGGACGTCGTCGTCGACCACCGGGAACCCGGCCTCGTCGACGCGGTGCTGGCGGCCACGGACGGCCGTGGCGTGGACGTGGTCCTCGACGTGGTCGGCGCCGCCGCCCTCGGCGAGAACCTGACGGTGCTGGCGGACGACGGGCGGCTCGCCATCATCGGGCTGCAGCGCGGGCAGCGCGGCGAGCTGGACCTCGGGCTCATGATGGCCAAGCGCGCCAGCCTCGTCGTCACGGCGCTCCGGTCCCGACCGCTCTCCCAGCGGCTGGCCATCGTCGCCGACGTGCGCGAGCACGTGTGGCCGATGGTGAAGGACGGTCGCATCCGGCCGGTGGTGCACGCGCACCTGCCCCTCGCCCAGGCCGCCGAGGCGCACCGTGCGATGGCGGCCGGCGAGCCGTTCGGCAAGGTGCTGCTGCTGGCGTGACGCCGCCGCGCGACGTCCCACCGTGCGCGGCCGCGATCCGGGGCAGAATGCCAAGCGTGAGCGACGAGGCGCAGGCACGCGACGAGCGGGACGACGAGCAGCGGGTGTCCCCGGGCACCCCGGCCGGTGAGGCCGAGGACCAGGAGACGGTCGGCTCGCTGGTCGAGCAACCCGCCAAGGTGATGCGGATCGGCACCATGATCAAGCAGCTGCTGGACGAGGTCCGGTCGGCGCCCCTCGACGAGGCGGCCCGGGCCCGGCTCGCGGCGATCCACGCCCGCTCGCTGCACGAGCTCGAGGACGGACTGTCCCCCGAGCTCATCGACGAGCTCGAGCGCATCACGCTGCCGTTCACGGACGACTCGCCGTCGGACGCCGAGCTGCGGATCGCGCAGGCCCAGCTGGTCGGTTGGCTGGAAGGGCTCTTCCACGGCATTCAGACCGCGCTGGTCGCCCAGCAGATGGCCGCCCAGGCTCAGCTGTCGCAGATGCGCCGCGCACTGCCGCCCGGGGCGCGCCAGGTGGCGCCCGGGACGTTCGTCGTGCCCGCGATGCAGGCGGGCGACGACGAGGACGAGCGCAAGAGCCCGGGACAGTACCTCTAGCAAGCACCCCGGCGGGCACCCGCCGGCACGCGGCGAAGGGTGCCCGCGGTCACGTGGGGGGCGCCTCGTCGGGGCGCCCGGTGAGGGCGATGGCGCCGCACACCAGCAGCATCCCGACCACCTCGATGACGTTCGGCACCTGCCGTAGCACCACCGCGCCGACGAGTGCCGAGCACAACGGCAGCAGCGCGAGGAGCACCGCGAACGTCGCCGCCCGCACGCGGCGCAGCACCACCTGCTCGATGCCGTAGGGGATCACCGACGAGCACACCGCCACGGCGACGACCGCGAGCGCCAGCCGCCAGCTGCCGAGCACGGGCGCCGCACGCGCGGCGAGGAAGGGTGCGAAGACCAGGCCGCCGACGGCCATGCCCACCGCCAGACCGCCCAGCCCGCCGTTCTGCCCGGCGACGCGACGGCCGAGCACGACGTACCCCGCCCACAGCACCGCCGACACGAGGATCGCCAGCAGCCCGACCCGGGCGCCGGGACCCATCCCGAGGCTGACGCCCGCGAGGAGCACGACGCCGGCGAGCGCCACCCCGATCGCGGCACGGTCGCGCCAGCCGCGGCCGGTGACGGCCGCCACCGCTACCGGGCCGAGGAACTCGACGGCCACCGCCGTGCCGAGCGGCAGGCGCGCGATCGCCAGGTAGAACGAGACGTTCATGCCGGCGAGGACGACGCCGAACAGGGCCGCCGTCGCGAGCCGGCGGCCCCGCAGCGGCGCCCGCCAGGGACGCGCCCAGCCCAGGAGGACGACGGCGGCGATCGCGATGCGCAGCCAGGCGATCGTCGCTGCCGGCAGCGTCCCGAACAGCCGGACCGCCACCGCCGCGCCCACGTACTGGGTCAGTCCCGACAGCACGAACAGCAGTGGGGCGGGCACCGGCTCAGGCTAGTGGCCGGTGCCCGCCCCGCTGCTCGTCCGTCCCTTCGTCGGCGGCTACCCCTTGACGGAGCCGGCGAGCAGGCCGCGGACGAAGTAGCGCTGCAGCGCGAGGAACACGATGAGCGGCACGACGATCGTCACGAACCCGGCCGGGGCCAGCAGCTCCGCGTGGGCGCCGTAGTTCCCGACGAGGCTCTGCATGCGGGCGGTGACCGGCTGCATGGTCGGGTCCGAGCCGCCGAACACCTTGGCCACCAGCAGGTCGTTCCACACCCAGAGGAACTGGAAGATGGAGAACGAGGCGATGGCCGGCATCGACAGCGGGAGC